>JABEVF010000153.1 GCA_013043965.1 Gallionella sp.
ACTGGGTTCAGCCCAATTTATAGGATGAAAGAGGCAATTATTTCCATGGCCACATTCGGCCCGGGGAATCAGTATGTAAAAAAGAATCTGTCACTTGAGAAGCTCTTTTTGGAATTTAAACAAGTATTGGCCAAAGTTCTTCCTCCAACAGTAGGTTTTTTAGATATCAGTATTCGGATTCCTGACGTAGTGATAGTCACTGAAACTGGTGAGTTCATGATTGACGCTGCCTCTGGTGGTTTGATGTCAATTATTGAATTGGCTTGGCAGATATTTCTCTTTTCGCACGACAAGGAAGAGTTCACCGTCACCATCGACGAACCAGAGAACCATTTGCATCCATCAATGCAAAGAAGCTTGTTGCGTCGTCTTATTGAAGCATTTCCAAAAGCGCAATTTGTAATTGCCACGCATAGTCCATTCATCGTTTCTTCTGTGAAAGATTCTTTTGTTTATGTGCTTCAATACGATGTTTCAGAAGACGCAACTGAAATACAAATGAATCGAAGAATTTCTTCGGTCAAGCTGGATGCCGCAAATAGAGCGGGAACTGCCAGCGAAATCTTGAGAGATGTCCTCGGCGTGCCCGTAACCTTACCAGAGTGGGCTGAAAATGAACTGCAATCAATAGTCAAAGATTTCAGCAATCAAGCTATAACCCCTCAGACCATTGCCTTGCTTCGCCATCAACTTGATACCGCTGGCTTAGGCGAATATTATCCTGATGCACTGAGAATAATGGTTGGGTAAGTAGCAATGATAAAACTGACGAAAATTGCTAAACCAGATGTGCTCACAGAAAATGGTGATGCTTGGACGCAGGCATTATTAACGAAAATTGCGAGTAATGTTGAACCAACGCTCACCGAGAAGACAAGATATCGACACCCCGATATCAAGGCAGCTCTAGTTGCTGAGACGCATGGTAAATGCGCGTATTGTGAAAGTAAGCTTCAACACATTCACCATGGCGACGTTGAACATATTTTTCCTAAATCTAAAGCGCCAGAGAAAACGTTTGAATGGGACAATTTAACGTTTGCGTGTGAAATTTGTAACCAGAATAAATCCAATAAAGATCCACTCTTGGAGCACATTATTGACCCTTATCACATTGACCCCGCATTGCATCTTCAGTTTTTGGGATCGTTTGTGTTTCCACTGGGGACGGCCTTGGGTAAAAGCACAGAGGTAATACTTGATTTAAATAGAGTACGTCTGTGTGAAGCTCGAAAAGAACATTTGGAGAGAGTGATGGGAATTTTCGAAACAATTCTTAGAGAAGAATTGCCGCTAGTCACGCGTAAATCAATTTATGACAACCTTTTGGCAGAAGAAGGTAGTTTCTCAGCGGCTTATTCTGCTATGACTACTGCCGCCCTTGCCGCGATGAAAGCAAAACTTCCGCAGGGTTTTTAGATTGAATTATTTATGTTGAACTAACGGGGGCAACTTCAAATAATAATTATGCAAAAGCCCACCGAAAAAATCTGGGACTACGAACGCCAGCGACGCAACCGCAAGCTGGAGCGCGCCGCATCTGCGCTGGGCGCATCGCTGCGCGACAAGGTGGTTCCGGCCGATATGGCGGTGCAGCTGCTCGAAGCGGTGATAGCGCCGGGTGACCGCGTGTGCCTGGAAGGCGACAACCAGAAGCAGGCGGATTTTCTGGCGAAATCATTGACACAAATTGATCCCGCGAAGGTCAATCGGTTGCACATGCTGCAATCGGTGCTGGCGCTGCCCGAGCATCTCGACCTTTATGAACTGGGCATCGCGGAGCTGCTCGACTTCTCGTTCTCCGGCCCGCAGGCCGCGCGGCTGGCGCGCATGGTGGGCAAGGGGCAGATACGCATAGGCGCGATCCACACTTATCTCGAATTGTTCAGCCGCTATTTCGTCGACCTCACGCCGCATGTCGCGCTGGTGGTCGCGCAATCCGCCGATGCGCAGGGCAATCTGTACACCGGCCCGAACACCGAGGACACGCCCGCGATCGTCGAGGCGACCGCGTTCAAGAACGGCATCGTGATCGCGCAGGTGAACGAGCTGGTGGACAAGGTGCCGCGCGTCGATATCCCCGGCGACTGGGTGAACTTCGTGATCCCCAGCCCGCGCCCGCATTTCATCGAGCCGCTGTTCACCCGTGACCCGGCGCAGATATCCGAGATACAGGTGCTGATGGCGATGATGGCGATCAAGGGCATCTACGCGGAGTATGGTGTGCAGCGTCTGAACCACGGCATCGGCTTCGACACCGCCGCAATCGAATTGCTGTTGCCCACCTATGCGGCCAGCCTCGGGCTGAAGGGCAAGATATGCAGCCACTGGGCGCTCAATCCCCATCCGACGATGATTCCCGCGATCGAGGCCGGATTCGTGAAATCCATACACTCCTTCGGTTCCGAGCTCGGCATGGAGAATTACATCGCCGCGCGCCCCGACGTGTTCTTTAACGGGCCGGATGGGACGATGCGCTCGAACCGCGCATACTCGCAGGCGGCGGGCCATTATGCCTGCGACCTGTTCATCGGCTCGACACTGCAGATCGATATGGCGGGCAACAGCTCGACCGCGACGCTGGACCGCATCTCGGGTTTCGGCGGTGCACCGAACATGGGCGCGGATGCGGCGGGGCGGCGTCATGCCAGCCCGGCCTGGCTGAAGGCCGGCGAGCAGAGACGAAGCCAGCAGCCCGGAATTCCGCGCGGGCGCAAGCTGGTGGTGCAGATGGTCGAGACGTTCCGCGAGCACATGCAACCCGCCTTCGTCGCCGAACTGGATGCCTGGAAGCTGGCCGAGTTCGCCAGCATGCCGATCCCGCCGGTGATGATCTACGGCGAAGATGTCACCCACATCCTCACCGAGGAGGGCATCGCCAACCTGCTGTTGTGCGCCAATGCCGAGGAACGCGAACAGGCGATACGCGGCGTGGCGGGTTACACCGAGATGGGCCTGGGCCGCGACCTGCGCATGGTGGAGAATTTGCGCGACCGTGGCGTGATAAAGCGTGCTGAGGATATGGGCATAGACAAGCGCGATGCTACGCGTGATCTGTTGGCGGCGAGGTCGATCAAGGATCTGGTGCGTGCATCGGGCGGGCTGTATCAGCCGCCGGCGCGGTTCAGGAACTGGTGAGGCCAACAACATGACTATCGAAAATCTGAAGTATCGTTTTGACAACGGCACGACTACGCGGGGTGTGACGGCCATCGTCGGCGTGCTGGGCTCGGGCAATCTCGAGGTGCTGGTGGAGCCGGCCGCGCTCGGCGGCGCGTGCGAGATCGAGGTGAAGACCGCAGCCAACGGATTCGGCGCAATCTGGCACGCGGTGATGAAGGATTTCTTCGCGCGCCACCGGGTCGGCGACATCCGCGTGTCGGTGAACGACGCGGGTGCTACGCCGGCCATCGTCAGCCTGCGTCTCGATCAGGCGATCGAGACCTACCTCGCACAAGGCCGCACAAAAAAATGAGCAATCCCAAGCAAGCGAGATCGAGCTATTACGAGAGCAGTGCCCGCGCGCGCATCGCCGGGTTACTTGAGCCGGACAGTTTCCACGAATGGCTGCCTGCCGCAGAACGGGTGACCAGCCCGCATCTGGCGACACTGGAGCAGCCTGCCGCGTTCGATGATGGCGTGATCATCGGGCGGGGCCGCATCGCGGGAAAAAATATTTTCATCGCCGCGCAGGAAGGCGGCTTCATGGGCGGGGCGGTAGGCGAGGTGCACGGCGCGAAACTTGCCGGCGTGCTGGAACGCGCAGTACGCGACCATCCTGCGGCGGTATTGCTGTTGCTGGAGACCGGCGGGGTGCGCTTGCAGGAAGCCAATGCCGGGCTGATCGCCGTGTCGGAAGTGATGCGCGCGATTCTGGCCGCACGTGCGGCGGGCGTGACTGTCATCGTCGCCATCGGCGGGCAATACGGCTGTTTCGGCGGCATGGGCATCGCCGCGCGTTGCGCCAGCGCTATCATCATGAGCGAGGAAGGGCGGCTCGGCCTGTCCGGCCCGGAAGTGATCGAGACCGCGCGCGGCGTCGAAGAATACGACTCGCGCGACCGCGCGCTGGTGTGGCGCACTGTCGGCGGCAAGCACCGTTATCTGCTTGGCGAGTGCGATGTGATCGTGCCGGACAGCATCGCCGCTTTTCGTCAGGCGGTCACGGCATGCATAGACAACGGTGACGACTGGTCGCTGGCCGCTTTGGAACGGGAGCATCAGATGCTGGCCGAGCGGGTGCAACGCTTCGGTGCCTGCAAGGACGGACGCGACATCTGGCGCGAGCTGGGCTGGGCCGATCCTGATGCGATTGCGATGCTGGACAACGACGAGTTCGTCGCGGCGGCGCACGGACACCGTGCAAAGAATATTTAGAGGCGATACCAGATGGAATGGAAAAGCGTAGTTGAGAAGATCTTCCCTGACGGACATGAGGTCGAGCAGACGGGCAATCTCATCCGGGGTTACGGCCGCTGCGGGCCGCATACCGCCGCGGTGATCGGCACCACCGACCACACCGATGTCGGCGTGGAATTGGCGCTCGCGATGGCGGCTGCGGTCATCAACGTGATACGCGATCATCCCGCCCGCCCCATTGTGTTCCTGGTCGACACCAGCGGCCAGCGTTTGCGCCATCGCGACGAATTGCTCGGCCTGAACGGCTATATGGCACACCTGGCGAAATGCGTCGAGATGGCGCGTCGGCGCGGTCATCCCATCATCAGCCTGGTGTACGAACAGGCACTCTCCGGCGGCTTCCTTGCCAATGGCATGATGGCGGATGTGTGCGCCGCGTTGCCCGAGGCGGAGATACGCGTGATGGGTCTCGCCGCGATGGCGCGGGTGACGCGTATCGGCGAGGAAAGGCTGACCGAACTCAGCAAATCTTCGCCGGTGTTCGCGCCAGGTGCGAAAAATTATCTGCTGATGGGCGGCCTCGATGCCTTGTGGGAAGGCGATCTGTCGCTCTGTTTGTCGGCTGTGTTGAAGAACATCGACAACACCGACCATAGACGTTCCCTCGGGTATGAGCGCGGCGGGCGCATGCTGGCCTATCCTGTCGTGCAACGCGTGTTAGCCAGTGCCTGAATCTGCAATCAAATCGTGCTCCATACCGGGCCGTCATACTCTGGTGTGGGTGCGGCCGGAATGTCGCGCGGTGGTGGCCGCGCAAGTTAAAGATGACGCGACGCACCGGCAAGTCGCCGCATGGCTGGCGGCGGATAGGCCCTTGGTGGTTGCACGTCAGCCCGATGTGGCGTTGCCCGACATTCTCGCGGTCGGCCTGGCACTGCCGCCCGCACTCGGTAAATGTCGCATCGCACTTCGCGTGACCAGCCACGACCTCGTTCGACACGCACCGCCTTTGCGCCTTGCCGGGGTGATCCCGCATGCGCCTGCCGCGTGGCAGCCTGCACTGGCCGAGTTGCATGATGCGGCAATAAATATCGGTATCGATCTGCGCGTGTTCGGATCATTTTCCTGGCAGAGCTTAAGCGGACTGTCTTACCTGAGCCCGCAATCGGACATCGACCTGCTTTGGCATCCGTTATCGCATGCGCAGTTGCAGCAAGGCATCGCGCTGCTGGCGCGCTGGGAACAAAGCAGCGGGATGCGCGCCGACGGAGAGGTGCTGTTCGGCGGGAGCAGCGCCGTGTCATGGCGCGAATGGTGGCAATTAAAATCGGGCGGCGATCAGCGCGTATTGGTGAAGCGCGACCACAGCGCGGAACTGGTAGCGGCGCGCGAACTGCTGGCGTTGCTGGCATGAAGCCGCTCTTGCATCAACCCGCTGTCGGGCCGGATCAACGGGCACATCGCATCGCGCGTCTGGCAGTGCGCAGCCTGTACCAGGAGCTGGCGCTGTACCCGAAACCGGGGCTGGTCAGTTTTCGCGACAACGGCGCGCACCTGGACATGGATGCCGCGACCTTTGTGCGCAGCATGTTCTCGCTGCGCGGCTACTTCGTCGCGATCTCGGCAGCCGGGATGGTCGATGCCGGGTTCGCCCAGATGCAGCGACTCGGTGTCGCTGCCGAGTCGAAAATGCTGCGTGCTACGCGCGGCATCAACACGCACCGCGGCGCGATCTTCACGCACGGCATACTTGCCGCCGCCGCGGGCTATGCAATTGCACGCGACATCGAACCTTCTGATGCGATCCTGCGCGCTGTCGTGCTGGAAAAATGCTCACCCGATCTGCGCGCCATCGCCATTGCACCCAGCGCGACACCCACGCACGGACAACTGATGGCGGCGCGCCACGGCGCGGCCGGCGCGCGCGGCGAAGCACTGCAAGGCTTTCCCTCGGTTTTCGAGGCCGCGCTGCCCGCGTTGCGCGGCGCGCTGGCGCGCGGTGCCGATACGCGGCTCGCGCTGCTGCATACCTTCTTCGTGCTGCTGGCCGAGACGCTGGACACTAACGTGCTGTTTCGCGGCGGAGCCGGAGGATTGCAATTCATCCGGGCACGGGCCGCAGATTTTCTCGAACGCGGCAGCGTGTTCGAGCCGGGCTGGCAGCAGCGCGCGCTGGCCTTGCATCGCGAGTGTTCGGCGCAACGCTTGTCGCCGGGCGGCTGCGCCGACCTGCTCGCGGCAGCGTGGTTCATACACCAGTTACAAACCGATCAGCCATGAGCCTCGCGATCCTGTGTTCCGGTCAGGGTGCGCAGCATCCGGCCATGCTGGACATGGTCGCGGACCATCCGGCCGCCGCAGAAGTCATCAAGGCAGGCGGGGCGGCACTCGGTTTGGATCTGCATGATGTGCCCACTCAACGCGACGAGATGTTCCGCAACGCGCTCGCGCAACCGTTGATCTGTCTGACGCAATTGGCGCTCTGGAGCGCATTGCGGCAAGATGCGCCGAAACCCGCCGCGTTCTGCGGCTACAGCGTCGGCGAACTGGGGGCGTATGCCTGCGCGGGTGCGCTGGGTGCCGCCGAACTGGCGCGCATCGCCGCTGCGCGCGCCGCGCTGATGGACCAGGCCGCCGCGACGGCGGGTGGCTTGTTGGCGGTGCAGGGTCTGCGGCGCGACGGGATCGTTCGCCTGTGTGCCGGCCATCAGGCCTGGATCGCCATCGCGATAAGCGATGAGGAATTCGTCGTCGGCGGCGACGAGAGTGCGCTGACGATGTTGGGTAAGAACTTATCGGAACGCGGTGCCAAGCTGACCCGGCTCAAGGTGGGTTTGGCCTCGCACACGCCGCTACTCGGTGCTGCCGTTGCGCCGTTCCGCGCGCTGCTTGAAACTTCGTCGATAAGCGCACCCGCCACACCGGTCGTCGCCGGCATCGATGCCGCATGGGTGGTGCGCCGCGAAGCGGCAATCGAGAAACTGGCACTGCAATTGTCCGGCACTGTCGAATGGGGGAGTTGTCTGGATATGCTGTACGAGCGCGGTTGCCGGGTGTTTCTGGAGCTCGGGCCGGGGCGGGCACTGGCGCGCATGACGCGGGCTCGCTTTGCGGATGTCGAGGCGCGCGCGGTGGATGATTTCCGCTCGCTCGATGGTGTCTCTTCCTGGTTGTTGAAGCATGCGACGGGTCGCCAGTGATAGACTCGCCGACTATGAAAAATGTCCATCTGATCCTTCCCGATTTGTTTTTACCCGGACAGTTCGCCGCCGATATGAGCGCCGATCTGGTTTTGCCAGCTTTGCAAAAGCTGCTGTCGCGCGCGACAGCCGTGCCCGCCCCGGCACGCAGCGTGGAGGCGGCCTTGTGCGCGGCGTTCGGCGTGAACGCGCCAGATGAGGCGGGCCACGATGTCCCGGTCGCGCCCGTCAGCGCGGCGTTCGATGGTTTGGGCGCGGGCTGCTGGTTGCGTGCCGACCCGGTCCATTTGCGTTTGCAGCGCGATCAGATGCTGTTGTCGCAAGCGGCGGCCAGCGATGAAGAGGCGCGACAATTCTGCGCGAGCCTGAACGAATATTTCTCGGGGCAGGGGATGACGTTCTTTGCGCCGCATACAGAACGCTGGTATCTGCGCCTGGATCGCCTGCCCGACATGCAGACCACGCCGTTGTCGGAAGTGATAGGCGCCAACGTGCGCGGCGCGTTGCCTCGCGGCGAAGATGCCCAACGTTGGCATCAGGTGTTCAACGAAATACAAATGGTCCTGTTCGCCCATCCGCTCAATGATGCCCGCGAAGCGCGCGGTGAGTTGCCGATCAACTCGTTGTGGTTGTGGGGTGGCGGTACAAACATAGGCGGTTTGGAAAAGACTTATGACCAAGCCGGTTCGGATGAGGTGATGGCGGAGATGTTCGCCGCCGCAGCGGCTGTGCCGTACAGAACATCGGCCGGTTCATGGCAAGCCCAGCCGGGCACACAGTTGCTGTTGTTCGGCGCGCTGCGCTCCGCGTTGCAAGCCGGCGATTTGCATGCCTGGCGCGTGGCCCTGCAAACATTCGAGACGGATTACGCGCAGCCCTTGTGGGATGCGCTGCGCGGCGGAAAGTTGGCGCGCCTGCAGATAGATGTTCTGGCCGGAAAAAATTCTCAGTGCCTGGTGATGACGCGCGGCGACACCTGGCGGTTCTGGCGGCGCGGCAAGCGTTTGGCGATGTATTCGATAGTGTAGAATCCGGGCACTGCAAGGCGTACGGGAGAGAGTGATGAGTTTTTGGGATACCGCGATCAGTTTTTTCTGGCGTGAAGAGTCGTTGCTGGTCGTTCTTATGTGCCTGGCACTCACTTTTATCCTGTATCACTTCCATAAAGAAGAGCGCCGCAGCATCATCAACACCCTGAGTTTCTTCCTGGCCTGCCTGTTCGGGCAATTCATCAGCAGCCTGTTGCACGCGATGCAGTTCACCTCGGCCGCTTCGATGCTGCGCGAAGTGTTTGTCATCGGCGGCGGTATCGCGCTGATACGCCTGTGGGGGCTGTTGCTATTCCGGTTGGCGTTACCGGCGACGCATTTCTCGCCACCGCGCATCGCGGAAGACTTTTTCGTTATCGTCGCCTACATCGCCTGGGGCATGGTGAGGCTGCGTTACGCCGGCCTGGACCTGGGCAGCATCGTCGCGACTTCGGCGATGATCACCGCGGTGGTGGCGTTTGCGATGCAGGACACGCTGGGCAACATCCTCGGCGGGCTGGCCTTGCAATTGGACAATTCGGTCGAGCTCGGCGACTGGATCAAGATCGACGATGTGGTGGGGCGAGTGGTCGATATACGCTGGCGTTCCACGCTGGTGGAGACCCGCAACTGGGAAACGGTGGTGTTGCCCAACAGCCAGTTGATGAAGAACAAATTTTGGGTGCTGGGCCGCCGTGCCGAGCAGCCAGTGCAATGGCGGCGCTGGGTGTGGTTCAACGTGAACCTGAACACCACGCCGACCAAGGTGGTCACCGCGGTGGAAAACGCGATCCTGCAGGCCGAGATCAATAACGTGGCGAAATCTCCCGCCCCCAGTTGTGTGCTGATGGAGATGGACAAAGGCTGCGCGCGCTATGCCTTGCGCTACTGGCTCACCGACCTGGCGATAGATGATCCGACCGATGCGGCGGTTCGCTGGCACGTGTATACCGCCCTGGAACGTGTCGGCATCAAGCTGGCGGTGGAAGAGCAAAACATCCACTTCATCAAAGAGAATGAAAAGTATGAAGAGGCGGTGCAGCAGCGCGAGCTGGCGCGGCGTCTCAAGTCGCTCAAACGCGTCGAGCTGTTTGCGCAAATGAGCGAGGACGAGTTGCACCGTCTGGCCGCGCGCCTCAAATACGCCCCTTTCGCCAAAGGCAACATCATTACCAAACAAGGCACTCCCGACCAGCATTGGCTGTTCATCATCATTAACGGCGAGGCGGAAATCTATCTGGAAGGCGCCAACGGCGAGAAACGCGTCCTTAACATACTGGGCAAAGGCGATTTCTTCGGCGAGATGAGTTTGATGACGGGAGCCCCGCGGCGGGCATCGGTGATCGCCAAGACGGATGTGGAATGTTATCGTCTGGACAAGGAAGCCTTTGAGGCGGTGATGCTGGCGCGCCCCAGTATCGCGGAGGAGATCACGCAGATTCTGGTGACACGCGGCGCCCAGTTGGATAGCGCGTTGCAAAACATGGACGAAGCAAGCAAGCACCAAGAGATACACAAGCAGAATTACGAGGTGCTGGTCACTGTCAAACGATTCTTCGGTTTATAGGTGGGCTGTAGTATCATCGCGCCGCATTTTTTAACCGGCAACATTAGAGTCCTTCCTTGACAAGAAGTGAGATAGGGAAAAGTATGAAAATATCGTTTCTGGATTTTGAAGCTCCGATCGCCGAGCTGGAAGAGAAGATCGAGCAACTGCGCTACATGCAGGACGACTCCGCGCTCGACATTGCCGATGAGATAGCCAACCTGTCGAAGAAGAGCGAAGCGCTGACCAAGGAGGTGTATGCGAAGCTCACCGCGTGGCAGATATCCCAGGTGTCGCGCCATCCGCAACGCCCGTACACGCTGGATTACATCGAACATCTGTTCACCGATTTCGAAGAGCTGCACGGTGACCGCAGCTTCGCCGACGACAAAGCCATCGTCGGCGGGCTGGCGCGCTTCAACGGACAGAGCGTGATGGTGATCGGCCATCAAAAAGGCCGCGACACCAAAGAGAAGATCATGCGCAATTTCGGCATGCCGCGCCCGGAAGGGTATCGCAAAGCGATGCGTCTGATGCATCTGGCGGAAAAATTCGGCATCCCGGTGATGACGTTCATCGACACGCCCGGCGCGTATCCCGGCGTGGGCGCGGAAGAGCGCGGCCAGTCCGAAGCGATCGGGCGCAATCTGTATGAAATGACCGAACTGCGCGTGCCTATCATTTGCACGGTGATAGGCGAGGGCGGTTCGGGTGGCGCGCTGGCCGTGGCGGTGGGCGACGCTTTGCTGATGTTGCAATACAGCACTTACTCGGTGATCTCGCCGGAAGGCTGCGCTTCCATCTTGTGGAAGAGTGCGGCGAAAGCCTCCGAGGCCGCGGAGACCCTGGGTATCACCTCCACACGCCTGAAAGCCCTTGGCCTGGTGGACAAAGTCATCAGTGAACCGTTGGGCGGGGCGCACCGCGATTATGCGGCCACCATGCGCAACGTGAAAAAAGCCCTGCAGGACGCGCTGAAGATCGCGCAAAGCAAGCCCACCCCGGTGCTGCTGCAAGATCGTTTCAACCGTCTGATGAGCTATGGAAAATTCAAGGAAGTCGAGCTCGGCTGACTTCGCCCACCGGCTCGCGGGGGAGCTGGCACTCGTCATCCCCGCGCATAGCTCGATACTCATCGCCTTCAGCGGCGGGGTCGATTCCGTCGTGTTGCTGCATCTGTTGCACCAGTTTGCGGCGCGTTTCTCCTGGCAACTTTCCGCTTTGCATGTCCATCACGGCATCAGCCCCGACGCGGATGCCTGGGCAGAGTTCTGCGAGCAGCGGTGCGCCGCGTACAACATTTCCTTTCATCTCGCGCGGGTCGACATCGCGCCGTTGCGCGAGCAGGGCATCGAGGCCGCCGCGCGCGAATTGCGCTACCAGGCTTATGCGCGGCACGAATGCGATTTCCTGGCGCTGGCGCATCATGCCGACGATCAGGCGGAAACAGTGTTGCTGCAATTGCTGCGCGGCTCCGGGGTGCGCGGCGCGAGCGCCATGCCGATGCTGGCAAAGCGCAAGGTGCACTGGGTGCGGCCTTTGTTGGGCTGCACGCGCGAGGAGATCGTCGCCTATGCCGAGGCGCATCATTTGCGCTGGATAGAGGATGCAAGCAACGCGGACGAGCGTTATCCGCGCAATTTCCTGCGCCACAAGGTGCTGCCGATACTGGCGGAAAGGTTCCCGTCCTATCGCCAGACGCTGGCGCGCAGCGCGCAGCATTTCGCCGAAGCCGGCACCCTGCTCGACGAGCTGGCGCAGCAGGATGCCCAGTCCGCGATACAGGCCGACAGGTTGCGGGTGTCCGAGTTGCGGCGTTTGAGTGTGCCCCGTGCGAAAAACCTGTTGCGCTACTTCTTGCAAAGCCGCGGCTCGCCGATGCCGCAAGCGGTGCAGCTTGACGATATGGTGCGGCAACTGCGCGCCGCGCGCGACGACGCGGCGGTCTGTGTGGCATACGGCGGTTGGCAGGTGCGCCGCTACCGGGGCGGGGTGTACGCGCTGCGCGCTTTACCCGGCCTCGACGGGCACCTGCGTTCTCCCTGGCGGGATCAGGATATTTTGGACTGGCCCGCGCTGGATGCGCGGCTCGGCTTCGCGCGAGCGGAAGGCCGGGGTATCAGCCTGGCCAAGTTGCGGTCCGCGCCTGTTACGCTGCGCGTGCGGCAAGGTGGC
The DNA here is from genome assembly GCA_013043965.1 of Gallionella sp. Classification (GTDB taxonomy): domain Bacteria; phylum Pseudomonadota; class Gammaproteobacteria; order Burkholderiales; family Gallionellaceae; genus Gallionella. The sequence continues at coordinate 12,309 of JABEVF010000153.1, forward strand.
GAAGCGATGCGGCCGCATGCCCACGGGCCTACCCGCACGCTGAAGAACCTATTGCAGGAACAGCACGTGCCGCCTTGGCTGCGCGACCGCCTGCCGCTGTTGTATTGCGGCGAGGAGCTGGTGTGCGTATTGGGTGTGGCCATCGCCGCAGAGTTCCAAGCGGGCGAGCATGAAGCGGGTGTGCAGATATCGTTCATCGAGGGCCCTGTTTAACGGTCACTTGCCGTGCCTGGCAGAAAATAAAAAAGCCGCACGAATATCGTGCGGCTTTTGCTTGGTGCGAGACCTTATGCTGCTCGGTGTTGCGTCTCTATCTGCACCAAGGGTTCGTTCTCCACATACACCTCGCGTTTGCGTTCGCGGCGGCGCGGCGCATGTGACTGGGGATGCGTGGGGGTGCTGTAAGCGATCTTGGCGACCTTTTGGGGGTCGGTCTCGATCTGCGTCAGGCTGTACGCGGCAGGCACCACCACGTTGCTGGGCATGGCGATATACTCGGTTGGCCTCACTATGTTGCCGGGCATGGCGATGTACTCGCTCGGCACGAGCTGCTTAGGTGCCGAGGCAACAGCGGCGGTTTCCAGACTAGCCATGTTCGTATCGGTGGCTTGCCCGGCATTATTCATGCCCTCACCGTTCGCCGCCACGTTGTCACGGCGCTCACGTTCACGACGGCCGCCGCGACGGCCACGGCGACGCGCGCCTTCCCTCGCGCCGGATTCTTCTCCCGCTTCGGCGCTTGCGACAGCCACCGGCACTTGCGCCTCGACTACCGGCTTGGGTTCGCGCGGAGGACGCGGAGGTTTGGGCGCGCGGGGTTCACGCGGTTCGCGTTGCTCTTGGGGTTTTTGCTGGCCCTCGTTCGCCGCCGGTTTGCTGCGTGGCTCATTGCGTTCACGGCGCGGGTTTTGTCCCTCAGCGCGTTCGCCGCTCTTCTCGCCTTTGTCGCCGCCGCGTTCACGACGCTTGTCGCCGCCGTTGCGCTCGCTGCGTTCAGCCCGTTCGCCGCGTTCTGAACGTGGCGGGCGAGAGATGGCCGGTTTGGGTTTGGGAGCCTCTTCTTTTTCGCTTGGTTTGAACCAGCTCAGCACTTTACCCAGCAAAGAAATCTTCACCTCGGGCGCTTTCGTCGGCGCGGGTTGCGCGGGCGTGATGCCCTGCACCACGGCTTGTGCGCGGGTGGCTTTTTGTTGCTCTTGGGCACTGGTCAGGGCTTTGTCCTCGACCGGCTTTTCTACCAGTTTGTAGCTCGCCACCGCTTCGCCGCTAAAATCTTCTTGCTTGATGCGGTTGATGCTGTAGTTGGGCGTTTCCATGTGCGGATTCGGGATCAGCGTGATGGCGACTTTCAGGCGCGATTCGATGCGGTGTATATCGCCGCGTTTTTCATTGAGCAGAAACGTCGCGACATCCACCGGTACTTGCACCTGCAAGGCCGCGCTGCTTTCCTTCATGGCTTCTTCCTGCAGGATGCGCAGGATATGCAATGCCGAAGACTCGGTGCCGCGTATATGGCCGATGCCGCTGCAACGCGGGCAGGCCATGTAGTTGCTCTCGCCCAAACTCGGCTGCAGGCGCTGGCGCGAGAGTTCCAGCAGGCCGAAGCGTGAGATCTTGGCGGTCTGCACGCGCGCACGGTCGTAACGCAGCGAGTCGCGCAGACGGTTTTCCACGTCGCGCTGGTTGCGGCTGTTCTCCATGTCGATGAAGTCGATCACGATCAGCCCGCCCAGGTCGCGCAAGCGCATCTGCCGGGCGATCTCTTCCGCGGCTTCGAGGTTGGTGTTGAACGCGGTGTGCTCGATGTCCGCACCCTTGGTAGCGCGCGCCGAGTTGATGTCGATCGCGGTCAGGGCTTCGGTGTGGTCGATGACGATCGCGCCGCCGGAGGGCAGGCGCACTTCGCGCGCATGGGCCGATTCGATTTGGTGTTCGATCTGGAAGCGCGAGAACAGCGGCACATCGTCCTGGTAGAGCTTGATGCGGTCGATGTTGCCGGGCATCACGGTGCTCATGAAGGCGAGGGCCTGCTGATAGACCTCTTCGGTGTCGACCAGTATCTCGCCGATCTCGGGATTGAAGTAGTCGCGTATCGCGCGCACCACCAGGCTGCTTTCCAGATAGATCAGCGACGGGGCCTTCTCGGTCTTGGCCGCGCCATCGATCGCATCCCACAATTGCGTGAGGTAGTTCAGATCCCACTGCAATTCTTCCTGGTTGCGGCCTATTCCGGCGGTGCGTGCGATGATGCTCATGCCGTTAGGCACTTCGACATGCGAAAGCACTTCGCGCAACTCGTTGCGCTCTTCGCCTTCGATGCGGCGCGACACGCCGCCGCCGTTAGGGTTGTTGGGCATCAAAACGATGTAACGGCCCGCCAGGCTGACGAAAGTGGTGAGTGCCGCGCCCTTGTTGCCGCGCTCGTCCTTTTCGACTTGCACCAGCAGTTCCTGGCCTTCGCGCAACGCTTCTTTGACCGAAGGGCGGCTGGGGCAACCGGGCTGGTAATACTGCGAGGACACTTCTTTGAACGGCAAGAAGCCGTGGCGCGTGCCGCCATATTCGACGAAGCAGGCTTCCAGACTGGGCTCGATGCGGGTGATGACGGCCTTGTAGATGTTGCTCTTGCGTTGTTCCTTACCGGCGGTTTCAATGTCGAGGTCGATGAGTTTCTGACCGTCAACAATGGCGACACGGAGTTCTTCCGGTTGTGTCGCATTGAATAACATGCGTTTCATTTTTATTTTCTCCCGCGCTCTGACACGGGCAAAACCATAAGCTACACGCGGCTAGGCGTGTCTGACCGAGCAAACAGTGAGCAATCGTGCAAACAACAATGGATGGTGCGAACGGTTGGCCAAAATATTTCTCTATCGTAGCGGGTCTTAAAAAAATCGGGCGGGGTGGCGAAAGTCACGAACACGATGCGAGGGAGAATCCTGGAAAATCAGCGGGCAGCCAGGCTGCGATGGTTGCTGACATTCGGCTCGACCTGAAGCTAAGTGTCCCGACTTAAGCATCCCCGCGGAAAATCCAGCAGGTGCTTTGAGCGCGTAAATCAATTACTATCGTTGCTGGTTCCGGTGAACGATATTAACCGGGCTGCGGCGGGAAGCTGGTTGACGGCATTGCCGCCGATGAATCCTCAAAAGCGCGTTCCGAATAGAAACACACCGATAAACACCCAACCCCAAATCGCGCGAGCGGCGAAGTATATTCATAATGAATGGTTTAAGCAAAGAATCTGTCACATTCTTGGAAATTGACGAAAGCGGTGCCGGCCAGCGCATCGACAACTTTCTGTTTCGTCATCTAAAAGGCGTGCCCAAGAGCCATATCTACCGAATCTTGCGCGGAGAGGTGCGGGTCAATAAAAAGCGTATAGACCAGACTTGCCGGCTGCAATTGGGCGATTTACTGCGCATCCCGCCGATACGCGTGGCGGAAAAGACCGTGATCGACGAAGCGCACATTCCCGCTGTCGAGTTCCCTATCATTTACGAAGATGACGCGCTGGTGGTGCTGAACAAGCCCTCGGGCGTGGCCGTGCATGGCGGTAGCGGGGTGAGCTTCGGCGTGATCGAGCAAATGCGCCGCGCCCGCCCGCAGGCCAAGTTTCTGGAACTGGTGCATAGACTGGACAGGGAAACCTCGGGCGTGTTGTTGCTGGCGAAGAAGCGTTCCGCGCTGACCGCGATGCACGAGATCATGCGCGAGGGCAATAGCGACAAGCGCTATTTCGCGCTGGTGCTGGGGCAGTGGAAGAACGTCAAACAGCATGTCAAGTTGCCGCTGCACAAGTTTGATACGCCGCAAGGCGAGAAGCGCGTGATGGTGCGCGAAGACGGGCAGGCCTCGCACACCATCTTTGCGCTGCAAAAAAGCTGGGCGGAATTCAGCTTGTTGGAGGCGCAACTCAAGACCGGCCGCACCCACCAGATCCGCGTGCATCTCTCGCATCTCGATTTTCCTATTGCCGGAGACGACAAATACGGCGACTTCGCGCGCAACAAGGCATTGATGAAACAAGGCTTAAAGCGCATGTTTCTGCACGCCCACAGCATCGCGTTCGCGCACCCGTTGACGGGCGAGCCGATGCGGCTGCTTGCGCCGCTGCCCAAGGAGTTGGAGAGTTTTATTGCAAAGCTGGATGCAGGCGCATCTTCGGCCAAATAATCCGCTTACTTCGTCATTCCCGCAAGGGCGGAAATCCAGTAAACCAACATCAAAGACAACTTCGCCGGGCTACCCCCGGCGGTTTTGATTTACCCCTCTCCCCAACCCTCTGTTGGAACTACTAGCCATTCGACTAAGCTGTCAAAACACGACAACCAAGTCGCTGGTTATCAGCACGAACGGCCTTAGCTGTCGGGCAACCCCCGGCGAAGCTATCTGTAAATTTATTTACGTGAAGACACCCGCGCACCGAACACGGCACCCATCGTGACCGCGCTTAATCCCGCCAGGGTGAGCAAAGAGAGCGGTTCACCCAAAACAGGGACGGCGGCGAGGGCGGACAGGCCGGGCACGATGGCCATGAGTAGAGCGACGGTTTGGCCGCCGAGACGGCTGACTGCAAAAGTGTAGAGCATCATCGCGACGAATACCACCAGTACGCCTTGATAGATTGCCTGTATGGCGATTTCGGCAAGCGGCGCCTGGCCCAGCGTGCTGGGCAGGAATAGCCACCAGACAGGCAGGTACAGCATGGCGCTGCCCAACGTTGTGCTGACTGCTGCGGTCAGCGGCGACATCGGGTAGCGCCGCAACAGCAGGGTGAACACCGCCCAAGAAGAGGAGCCGCACAGGAACAGCAGGTCGCCCAACATTTGCATGCCGGTCAGGTGCGCCCCGTGGGAAAGCGTGTCGGCGGCGGTCAAGGTGATGCCGATGAAAACCAGCACCAGTGCGCTACGTTGCGCTGGCGACGGTTTTTGCCGCAGCCACAGCCAGGCGATTACGGCGGTGGCAAAGGGCAGCGCACCGGGCAGCAACACGGCTGCGTGCGCGGCAGGTGCCATGCGAAAGCCGGCATACACCGCGACGGCGTAACCGACGCCGCCGAACACTGAAAATAGCAGAATCACTTTATATGGTGGCAGCGTCACGCGCGGCAGAAAGAACAGCGCGATCAGCGCGCCCACGCCGAAGCGCAATGCGGTCACATCCCAGCCAGTCAACACGCCCTTGCCGCCATAGCGGCTGACCAGAATGAAGCCGGTCCAGATGCAAATGGTAAAAAAGACCGCGACCAGTCCGGAGCGAGTGGGATGGGGTTTGCTCATGTAGATTTATGGCGATATATATTTCGTGACAAGGCGAAATATATATCGATTAAATTGGAAATACAAGCGCGGAATGGTCGCCCTGAAAATCCTGCAAGCGCGCGACTGGGATCATCGTGACCAGGAAGGTGGCTTTGGCGCGGTCGGCGCATCTTGCCCCATTATCTTGCCCAAGTGATGCCTGCGACGGGGCCTTGGTAGAACATCAGGCCGTTTTAATCGGGACCGGCTAGCGCTTGGTCCGCGTCAAAAACACTGTCACTTCCTCTCGGTCGTGATAGAGCTGTTTCGCGCTCATCTTGTAGTTGATGCCTTCTTCGTCCAAACGTTTGCGGATGCCTCCAAGCGCGCCGTCGAGCGCGGCCAAGTGTTGTTTCATCGGCAGCTTGAGATTGAAGATGGTGTGCTTGCACCAGCCCGCTATGAACCATGCGGCTACCAGTTCGGCGACCTTGCCGGGCTTTTCCACCATGTCGCAGATCAGCCAGTCCACGGCCTTGCGCGGCGCGAACTTGAAGCCGTCCTGCTTGAGATGTTCGACCAGCGGGTGTTTCGCCAGCACGCCTTTCATCGGACCGTTGTCGACCGCGCTCACGCGTATGCCGCGTTTGACCATCTGCCAGGTCCAGCCGCCGGGTGCCGCACCCAGGTCGACGGCGGTCATGCCAGTCCGCAATAGTCGCGTTTGTTCGCCTTTATCCATGAACACTTCGATGGCCTCGGCCAGTTTGAGCGTGGAGCGGCTCGGTGCCTCCGACGGCATGTTCTGTCTGTGGATGCCCATCACCGATGCCGCGCTGTTGTACGGGTCGCTGGTGCCGATGAAGGCCTGTGACTTGTCGGGGAAGAAGACATGCAAGCGCGGCAAATGGTGGGTCTTGTATGCCGCGATTTTTTCCGCGCCGTCCTGCAACTTGCCTTGTTCGCGCAGCGCGGTTTCCAGCAGCGGTTGGAAGCGGCGCGTGAATGCGGACAGCGTCTTGCCATCGTTGGTGTCCGGTACTTCCAGCCACAGCGCGCCAAATGTGCCGGGCAGTCCGGTGATTGCCGCGAGCAGGGGAGTCAAGCGGTCGCGTTCCGGGAGGACTGTGATGGTGCGTTCCAGGCGTATCAACTGGCGCGCGAAGATCAGCTCCTGGTAGTTCGGCGTTTGCTCGTTCAGCGTGATTTGCACATAGCCGCTGTCGGCGGCGAGGGACGGTTGTTCGGTGCCGATGATGGGGCGTTGTTGCTTGGCCTGACGCAGTGCTTCTTGCGCGCAATCTGGTTCGAATCCGGGGCGGCAATACAGCAGCCAATGAGTGAGTGCGGGTGTGGACATGGTGCCATTCTGAAAGAATTCGCGCATACCGACCGGGGATGCGCATGGTCGCGCATTATACGAGCCGACGTTTCGGTCCGCTGGATTATTGCAGCAGGGGGGCGAATTCGGCCTTGGTGCGTACCTTTTGATTGAAACGGTCGCGGTCGATGACGAAACGTTCGTGCGTGCCTTGCGCGATCATGTCCACGCCGTCATCGGCCTCCACTTCAAAGGTCACGCGCCGGCCTTCGACCGCGACGATCTGCACTTTCGCGGTGACGATCATGCCGGGCGGGGTGGGTGCCAGATGGCTGATATTGATATGCGTGCCCAGCGATTGTTCGGTTGGCCAGTCCAGGTGAGGGTTCAGTGCGGTGATGCACGCCCATTCCAGAAAGCCCACCAGATAGCCGGTGGCGAACACTTCCGGCATCTGCTGGAACTCCGGCGACTCGGGATAGAGCGCGGGCACGGTTTTGCTGTTGGGTACGCGAAAGCTGAAGCTGTGCTTGAGCCCGGGTTTGAGAGTGTCTTTCAAGGTGAACTCCTCGGTTGCGCTGATTGGCAAGCTGCCCGAACTGTACGGATTTGCGCGCAGGGGGTCAATGATATCGGGAATCGGGGCGTGAATGAAAAGCGATGTACCGGGTTTTCTCAATCCTCAATCCCCGTTCCTTTATTCAGAAACCGCAGCCTGATATCCGTCGTTTGGTGTGAATGCTCTTGCGGCATCAATCCTGATTTTCGCTGTGTTAAACTCCGCGCCTATTTTTTGGTAAGGTAGCGATGAGTAAACGTTACGATTTGATCGTGTTCGATTGGGATGGCACGGTGATGGATTCGACCGCGGTGATCGCGGGTTCGATACAGGCGGCTTGCCGCGATCTGGAATTGACTGTCCCGAGCGATGAAGCGGCGCGTCATGTGATCGGCCTGGGCTTGCAACAAGCTTTGCGCTACGCCGTGCCGGATGCGCCCGAAGCGATGTACGAGCCGCTGGTCTTGCGTTATCGCCATCATTTCCTGGCGCAAGACGGTGCGATCCCGCTGTTCGATGGGGCGCGCGAAACCATCGCCGAACTGTATGATGCGGGCTATCGCTTGGGGGTGGCGACGGGCAAGAATCGCAACGGGCTGGAGCGCGCTTTGCTCAGCACCGATATGAAGGGGTATTTCCATGCCACGCGCACCGCCGAGCAGACCCGCTCCAAGCCCGACCCGACCATGCTGTTTGAACTCATGGACGAGCTGGGTGTCAGCGCGGGACGCACCTTGATGATAGGCGACACTACCCACGATCTGTTGCTGGCGCAGAACGCCAAGGTCGATGCGGTGGCGTTGGGGCATGGCGCGCATCCGCCGGAGCAGTTGCAGGAGTTGAACCCGTTAGCCTTGCTGGATGACTTCGTGCAATTAAGGGCGTGGTTCAAAGCCAACGCTTAATCGAATTAACTGGGAGAGTCATGATGTCGGATCAGAATAACTGGGAACGTGCCGTGCTGGAAAAGCTGGCGATGTCGGCGATACAGGAACAACGCCGCGCGCGGCATTGGAATATCTTCTTCAGGACGCTGACGTTCAGCTTTCTATTCATCGTGCTGTTTATCGCGATGGGTTGGTTCGATAAAAAAGAAAACGCGCTGACTCCGGGCAAACACACGGCCCTGGTCGATATGCAGGGGGTGATCGCGTCGGATAGCGCGGCGAGCGCCGACAACCTGATCCCCAGCCTGCAAGAAGCGTTCAAGGACAGCGGTACGCAGGCGGTGATATTGCGCATCAACAGCCCAGGCGGAAGCCCGGTGCAAGCGGGGCAGATCAACGACGAAATACGCCGTTTGCGCGCCCAGTATCCGGCGATTCCGCTGTACGCGGTGGTCGATGACATTTGCGCATCGGGCGGCTATTACGTGGCGGTGGCGGCGGACAAAATATTTGTCGATAAGGCCAGCCTGATCGGCTCGATAGGCGTGCGCATGGATGGCTTTGGCTTCACCGGCATCATGGAGAAAGTCGGCGTGGAACGCAGGCTGGTGACGGCGGGCAGCAACAAAGGCTTCCTCGATCCGTTCAGCCCGGTGAGTACGGCGCAACAGGAATACGCCAAGCAGATGCTGGCGGAGATCCATCAGCAGTTCATCAAGGTGGTCAAACAAGGACGCGGAAAACGCCTCAAAGAAACCCCCGATACTTTTAGCGGCCTGGTGTGGAACGGTCAGAAGGGCGTGGAGATGGGCCTGGCGGACGGTTACGGCAGCGTGGAATCGGTGGCGCGCGATGTCATCAAAAACGAGAACGTCGTGGACTTCACCGTGAAAGAAGGCTTTGCCGACCGCTTGGCCAAACGTTTCGGCGCGGGCGTGGCGAGTGCATTCCCCGGTTTTTCCGCGCAAATCGGCGGGGTCACACTGCGCTAGCCGCGCGACTCTTCGTCGCCATCACAGCCGCCCGATTCGCGGCTGTTTTTGTTCCATGGCCCCGCTTTCCCGTTTAAGGGCTGTAGCGGCGGGATCCCGCTATGTGTCTAGTGGAGCAGCGGCAGCAGCGCTTGCAACACATTGCCCTTGATGCGCGCTTGTGCGGCAGCGTTGGGGTGCAAATTATCGGCTTGGAACTGTTCCGCGGGAATACCGTCGAGCAGGAATGGCAAAAATGCGACGTGATGTTTTTTCGCGAGCTGTGCAAATGTATTCTGAAATTCGCTGACATAAGCCTCTCCGTAATTGGGCGGCAAGCGCATCCCGACCAACAATACTTTGGCCTTTGCGTGTTGCGATCGCGCGATGATGTGACTCAAGTTGTTGCGCATCTCGGACAACGAACTGCCGCGTAGTCCGTCGTTCGCACCGAGTTCGATGATGACGATGGCGGGATGATGTTCGGCTAAGGCTGGCGCGATGCGCCGCAACCCGCCTGCTGTCGTCTCGCCGCTGATGCTGGCATTCACCACCCCGAACTGCGGATGGCTTTGCCGCAATTCCTGCTGCAACAAATTCACCCAGGACGCATCGCGCTCAACCCCGTATCCGGCTGATAAACTGTCGCCGAACACCAGTATGGTTTTTTCGGCGTGGGCGGCTGGGCTCAGCATCAGCAAAGCGACCAGCAAGACTTTTGTTAAGGATATATTTTTCATGGCAGCGATTGTGCAAGCAATAGGACTCACCAAGCAAGTGTTAAGCGGCGATCTGCCCATCGTGATTCTGCACGATGTCAGTTTCGCGGTGGATGCAGGCGAGAGTCTCGCCATTGTCGGCGCATCCGGCTCGGGCAAATCCACATTGCTTGGCCTCTTGGCCGGACTGGACGTGCCGAGCAGCGGCAAGGTGTTGCTGAACGGCGCGGACTTGTTCGCACTCGATGAAGACGGGCGCGCCCGTCTGCGCGGCGAGCTGGCGGGCTTCGTGTTCCAGTCTTTCCAATTGTTGCCTGCACTGAACGCGCTGGAAAACGTGATGCTGCCGCTGGAGCTTGTCGGTGCAAAAGATGCGCGATCACGCGCCGAAGAATCGTTGCTACAAGTCGGCCTGAGCGCGCGAGCACACCACCTGCCCAAGCACCTTTCCGGTGGCGAGCAACAGCGCGTGGCACTGGCGCGCGCCTTCGTTACCCGGCCCAAGATATTATTTGCCGATGAGCCGACAGGGAATCTCGATGCCGCCACCGGCGCGCAAGTCATAGCACTGATGCTGGAACTCAACCGCGCGCAAGGCACGACCTTGATACTGGTCACCCACGACGAAGCGCTGGCGCGGCGCTGCAACAGGCAGTTGCACCTGGCGGCGGGACGGGTGATGTAACGGGCACCTCTAAAAATCCAGATTTCATCCCAACTGCGGTGTTGCGGAAAAAATTTCTTGCTTACATATTATTCATATGCGGCGCTGCGAAATTTTTCCCGCGCCTTGCATTTGGGCGAACTCTGGATTTTTAGAGGTACCCGAATGTGAGGAAGAGGGTGGTTTTGCAGGAATAAATTAGCACCTACGCGGCCTGCGTGCCCTTAAGAATCCACGACTACCGCGATAACCTGCGATGACAGGGATTACGCGAATACTGCGATCACCGTATTTTCGCAATAAGTTATTTCTGGTCAACTTGTTATGGTGATATGCTTCGGCATACTTTCTAACTGACATTCCCAGTATTGAATATATTCCGAGATTAATATTTCCAGTTGCGCCAAATAATGGCATTTATTACGGAGATACGGAATCACAAACATGGCTCTATCAGTGAGAAGCCAGCACAATTCTAACCAGCCAACATGCTATTCACGAGCAGTCTCCAAACCTGACTCGCGGCGGTCTCCACAACCGATGGCGTGTCACTCACGGGGCAATCCCCGTGAGTGGGCTACCCTAATATTGTATGGAGGATTAAACATGGTTCAATCAGTTGCTACTGCACCCACCCTGAACGTTAAGCAAACGCAGAGGAAAATCAGCAAGGCTAAAGACGATGCAATAGCTATGCGAAAGCATCTCTGGCCTGAGGTAACGGATGCGCACCTATGGTTGCTGGACGATAAGAAAAAGAAAGGTTTTTCTTCCATACCACGCACGATGCCAATCCTGATGAACATTATTAATGATGCGTCGAAACAGGTGAGCAGTAAGTCTGTTCCTGCGGGGCGCACCTACCTTGTCTTATGGTGCCGTGTGTTTGGTGAAGGCATAGTTAAAATCGAAAATGAAACCGTAGCCGCATCTGAAGCGGGATATGTTAGTGAGCGCGGTATTACCACTTGGCGCGAACATCTGCGAGTATTGAAGGAGCTTGGGTTCATAGACTACAAGCAGGGTCCGGCAGGGCCGATGCAATTCATCTTGTTGCACAACCCATATTTTGTTGTGAAGGATATTCGTGCAAAGAAATGGTTACAGGAAGGACAGTACACAGCTTTTCTACATCGAGCGATGGAAATTGGTGCTGCACCAGACCTGGCGTGAGTAGAGTATTAGGTAACCTACAGTTTCATGGTAAATAGAAAATGAACCTCCTCCGTCTCTCCCTCAATCTGCTGCGCCGTGATTTGCGCGCCGGGGAATGGCGCGTGCTGCTGATTTCGCTGGTGCTGGCGGTGGCCAGCATCGCCACCGTCGGCTTGTTTGCGGATCGGGTGCGTCTGACGTTGCAACGGGAAGCGACCAGTCTGATTGGCGCGGACTTGCGCATCTCCTCGACACGGCCATTGCCAAAAGAGTATCGCGATGCTGCGCAACAGCGCGGCCTGCGCGTGATGGAGTCGGATGCTTTTCCCAGTATGGTGGCGGGCAAAAATGAGAATCTGCTGGCAGACATCATGTCGGTGGAGCCAGGGTATCCGTTGCGCGGCAAGATCATCATCGATGATGGTGCGCAGCATGTCATCCGGAACGAAAATAGCACCATCCCCGCGAGTGGCACGTTGTGGGCGGATGAGCGCCTGATGCAGCGGCTGGGTTTGCAACTGGGCGACGAGGTGGGCATCGGTGCGCTGCATTTGCGGGTGGCGGCGCGGGTGGTGCGTTTTGTGGACCAGTCGGTCGGCTTTGCCAGTTTCGCGCCGCGCGTGATTGTGAATGCGAAAGATTTGCCCGGCAGCGGATTGGTACAGGAAGGCAGCCGCATAGATTACCGCCTGATGGTGGCGGGTGATGCGAAACAGGTCGTCGATCTGCGAACGTGGTTGCAGAATCGGCTGGGCGTGGGCGAGAAGCTGGAGGATGTGCGCGACGCGCGTCCCGAGATGCGCAGCGCGCTGGACCGCGCCGAACATTTTCTGGGTCTGGCCGCGCTCACCGCGGTGGTGCTGGCGGGTGTGGCGCTGGCGCTGGCATCGCGGCATTTCATCTCGCGCCATCTGGACAGCTGCGCGATGATGCGCTGCCTGGGCGCTGACCAGGCGCAGATGCTGCGCATCTTCCTGTACCAGTTCCTGCTGCTGGGCGTGTGCGCGGTGCTGCTGGGAGAATTGCTAGGTTATATCGCGCAGGCCGCGCTGGTGGAAGCCATCGCCTCGATGCGCGAAGCCGGGTTGCCGCCGCCGGGCTGGACGCCGATGTGGCAGGCCGCTGCGAGCGGCATGGCGCTGTTGCTGGGTTTTGCTTTCCTGCCGCTGTGGCAACTGAAAAGCGTTTCGCCGTTGCGCGTGATCCGCCGCGAACTGTGCGCGCCGGAAACGGGCGCATGGTTGTTGTACGCCTCCGGCGGAGCGGTGCTGTGCGGGCTATTCCTGTGGCAGGCCGGTTCGCTCAAGCTGGGGCTGACGGTGCTGGGCGGTTTGCTGGTGGGACTGCTGGTGTTTGGCGGGTTGGCGTGGGTGCTGTTGCACGGTCTGGCACGCAACGCATCGCTATTCCGGTCGCATTGGCGGCATGCATTCAGCAATCTCGCACGTCACGGGCGCAGCGCGGCAGTGCAAGTGGTGGCCCTGAGTCTGGGCGGCATGGCCTTGCTGGTGTTGACGCTGGTGCGCGCCGATCTGCTGGAAAGCTGGCAGGGCAAGTTACCACCGGATACACCGAACCGCTTCGTGGTGAATATTCAGCCCGATCAGATTCGGCCCGTGCAGGCGTTTTTTGCGGGGCGGTCCCTGCTTGCACCCGAGTTGCAGCCTATGGTGCGCGGCAGGCTGGTCGCCATCAACGATCGAGCCATCAGCGGCGACAGTTATCCTGATCCCCGCGCCCGTGCGCTGGTGGAGCGAGAGTTCAATCTTTCATACATGGAACAGATGCCGGCGTGGAACGAGCTGGTGAGCGGGCAGTGGTGGGCGCGCGCCCGGCCCTCCTTGTCAGGGGGAGAACCCGGGGGGAGTAGAGCTGGGGAGCTTTCGGTGGAGGAAGGTATCGCCAAGACATTGGGCATCCATCTCGGCGATACCCTTGGCTATGATGTGGCGGGCAGCAGCTTCACCGCGCGCGTCACCAGTCTGCGCAAGGTGCAGTGGGATTCGATGAAGGTGAATTTCTTTGTCATCGCCACGCCGGAATTGCTCAAGGATATGCCGGCCAGTTATCTCGGCAGCTTCTATCTGCCACCGGACAAGGCGCGCGTGGGCGATGAGCTGTCGCGCGAATTCCCCAATCTGCTGCTGATCGATACCGGCGCGGTGATCGCCCAGGTGCGCAACATCATGGATCAGATCGCGCAGACCGTCAGCGCGGTGTTCCTGTTCACCTTGTTGTGCGGCTTGGTGGTGCTATATGCCGCGCTGCTCGCCACACAGGACGAGCGCAGTCGCGAGGCGGCGATCCTGCGTACTTTGGGCGCGGACAGCCGTTACCTGCGCCGCTTGCACTTGTCCGAATTCGCCGTGCTGGGCGGCTTGAGCGGCCTGTTCGCGGCGGCGGGTGCCGTGCTGTCGGGTTGGGTGCTGGCGCGCTTCGTGTTGGAGATACCCTATCAGACGAACCCATTTATCTGGTTGATCGGCTGTGGCGGCGGGGTGGCGATAGTGATGCTGTCCGGGTGGTTGACGACACGAAAATTTGCGATGCAATCGCCGTTAGAATTACTGCGCGAGTAATTCAGCAAGCGAATTAACAGGTACATTATCGAACTTGCAATCGGGGATGGGTACAACGGCATGACAACGATACGCCAACAAGATTTCATCGACAGCGTCGCCGACGCGCTGCAATTCATTTCCTACTATCATCCGGCCGATTTTATCCAAGCGCTGGCGCACGCCTACGCCAAGGAAGAATCGCCCGCCGCCAAAGATGCGATGGCGCAGATACTGGCCAATTCGCGCATGTGCGCCGAGGGTCATCGGCCTATTTGTCAGGACACCGGTATCGTGGTGGCGTTTGTGCGCGTGGGGATGGAGGTGCGTTGGGATGCCACGCTGGATGTGCTGGAAATGGTCAATGCGGGCGTGCGCAAGGCTTACTTGCTGCCGGACAATGTGTTGCGCGCCTCCATCGTCGCCGACCCGGCGGGCAAGCGTAAGAACACCGGCGACAACACGCCCGCAGTGGTGCATGTGGAATTGGTGCAGGGCGACAAGGTCGATGTGCGCATCGCGGCCAAGGGCGGCGGCTCGGAAAACAAAGCGGTGATGGAGATGTTGAATCCCGGCGATGACATTGTCGAATGGGTATTGCAGCGCGTGCCGGAAATGGGCGCGGGTTGGTGTCCGCCGGGGATATTGGGCATAGGTATAGGCGGCACGGCGGAGAAGGCGGTGTTGTTGGCCAAAGAGTCTTTGATGCAGCCCATGGATATGCTGGAACTGAAGGCGCGCGGGCCGCAGAATCGCACCGAAGAATTGCGTATCGAGCTATATGACAAGGTGAACGCATTGGGCATAGGCGCGCAGGGTTTGGGCGGATTGACCACGGTGCTGGATGTGAAGATTTTGGATTACCCGACCCATGCCGCGTCCAAGCCTATCGCGATCATTCCCAATTGTGCCGCGACCCGGCACATCCATTTTGAACTGGATGGGTCGGGCGTGGCGCAATTCACGCCGCCCAAATTATCCGATTATCCCGATGTGTATTGGCATCCGGCGGAAGATGCGCGGCGCGTGAATCTGGATACGGTGACGCGCGAACAGATCGCGCTTTGGCAGCCGGGCGAGACCGTGCTGCTCTCCGGCAAACTGTTGACGGGCAGGGATGCGGCGCATAAACGCATCGCCGAAATGTTGGCCCGCGGCGAAAATTTGCCCGACGGCGTGGATTTTACGGGCCGCTTCATTTATTATGTCGGCCCGGTCGACCCCGTGCGCGATGAGGCTGTCGGTCCCGCGGGTCCGACCACCGCGACACGCATGGATAGATACACCGAAATGATGTTGGCGCAGACGGGTTTGATGGGCATGGTAGGCAAGGCGGAGCGCGGGTCAGACGCGATCCAGGCTATCAAAAATCACGGTGCGGTGTATCTGATCGCGATAGGCGGAGCGGCTTATTTGGTCGCCAAAGCCATACGCGGCGCGAAAGTGTTGGCGTTCGCCGATCTGGGCATGGAAGCGATCTATGAGTTTGAAGTGGAAGATATGCCGGTGACGGTCGCGGTCGATACGCAAGGGCGTTCCGTGCATGACATCGGCCCGGCAGAATGGAAGCAGCGCATCGGGATCATCCCGATGAAACAGATTTAGCTGGGAAAAATTTACTAGCCGCAGAGAATAGTTTGCGAGAGTAATTAAGAGTTTTACCAACCGTAGCGAGCGACAGGGGTTTGGCGCGTAATGGTTGGTTTAAACAGTGTGTTAAAAACGTAGCGAGCGATGACAGAACAAGGCGCGCGGAAGGGAAAAATCGGAATGTGCTTCTGCTTGGCGCGTTGCGCCCCCGGATTTTGAGTTTTTGCGCAACGCCGTTATGCCGAGCGTAGTAGTTTTGAACATACTGTTGATGAATTGGCGGGTCTCCCCGCATTGCAAGGTAGTGAACCTGGTCAGGTCCGGAAGGAAGCAGCCACAGCTATTTATTGTAAGTGCCGGGGGTAAGGCTCGCCTCCTATTGAGTGGTGTGAGAGCAAAGGTTCATTCACATCGCTGTCACCTAAGCTGAGTCTAATGTCCAACATGTCAGCCAGCACCGTACTAGCCCGCAAATGGCGCCCCAAGAACTTTGCCCAACTGGCAGGGCAGCAGCATGTCGTTCAGGCATTGACTAACGCACTCTCGCAGAATCGGCTGCATCACGCCTATCTGTTCACCGGCACACGTGGTGTCGGCAAAACCACCATCGCCCGCATCTTTGCCAAATCGCTGAATTGCTTGACGGGTATCACCGCCACGCCGTGTGGCGAGTGCAGCGCTTGCAAGGAGATCGACAGCGGGCGTTTCGTCGACCTCATCGAATTGGACGCGGCTTCCAACACCCAGGTCGATAACATGCGCGAGCTGTTGGAAAGCGCGCTGTATGCGCCGACTAGTGCGCGTTTCAAGGTGTACATCATCGACGAAGTGCACATGCTGTCCAAGTCGGCTTTCAACGCGATGTTGAAAACCCTGGAAGAGCCGCCCGCGCATGTGAAGTTCATTCTCGCCACGACCGATCCGCAAAAGATTCCCGTGACTGTGTTGTCGCGTTGTTTGCAATTCAATCTCAAGCAGTTGCCGCCCGCGCTGATTGCCGGGCATTTGCAATATGTGCTGGAGCAAGAACAGATCGCTTTTGAAGTGGCGGCGATCAATCTGGTGGCACGCGCCGCGTCCGGCAGTATGCGCGATGCGTTGAGCCTGATGGATCAGGCCATCGCGTTCTCGGCGGGCAGTGTCGGGGAAGATGTGGTGCGCAATATGCTGGGCGCGATAGACCAGAGCTATCTGTTTGAACTGCTCGGTGCATTGCAACAACAGAACGGCGCCCAGTTGCTCGCGCTGGCCGACAATATGGCGGGCCGCAGTCTCGCTTTTGATGTGGCTTTGCAGGAGCTGGCGAGCCTGCTGCACCGCATCGCGCTGGCGCAAACTGTGCCGCAGGCGATAGCCGATGACGATCCGTACCGGGCTGCCGTGCTGGAATTGGCGCGACTTTTTGCGCCGGAAGACGTGCAGTTGTTCTACCAGATCGCGATACATGGGCGAGACGAGCTCGATCTGGCGCCGGATGAATATGCGGGCTTCACGATGACTTTGTTGCGCATGTCGGCGTTCGCGCCCGGCAAGGGGCAGGCGGGCAGGATTGAACGCGCCGAAAAGGCATCGCCCGAGGCGGCGGGTGTTTCCGGTGCGGCCCAGCGAGCCGCCACTTATGATGTGCCGCCACCCAAACCTGTGTTGGCCGATCCCGCCATGATCAAAGCTGTCCAGCCCGCAATCGCGCAATCCGGGACTGCCGTGCCGGACTGGGCTACTTTACTGGAGCAGTTGAACGTCCAAGGGCTCGCCGGGCAGTTGGCCAAAAACTGCTTGCTGGAGAGTTTTGACAACAACACAATGACGCTGAGTTTGTCCCCTGAACATAAAGGCTTGCAGAACAACAAAGTCGCATTCGACCGGTTGCAAGCGATGTTGAGTGCTTATTTTGCCAAGCCGGTCAAGCTGCAAATCGTGCTCGGTCAATCCAGCGTGGCGACCCCCGCCGTGGTCGCGCAACAAGTCAAGCAGGATCGCCAGCAACAGGCGAACGAGGCGATCGCGGCAGATGGGTTTGTGCTTGCGGCACAGGCCGAATTCGAAGCCAGGGTGATACCGGAATCAATCAGACCGATATAGTTTTTTAGGAGAGCGAGAAAATGATCAAAGGCGGATTGGGCGGCTTGATGAAACAGGCCCAGCAGATGCAGCAGAATATGGAGAAGGCGAAGGCCGAATTGGCGACTGTGGAAGTCGAAGGGCAGTCGGCGTCGGGGCTGGTCAAAGTGTTGATGACGTGCGCGCATGAAGTGCGCCGTGTTTCGCTGGACGACAGTGTGCTGGCGGACGACAAAGAAATGTTGGAAGACTTGCTGGTGTTGGCGATGAACGATGCGATGAAAAAAATCGCCGCGACCACCGAGCAGCGTATGAGCGGCTTTTCTGCGGGCTTGCCCGCCGGCATAAAGTTGCCATTCTGATCCCGATGAAGCAAGGCTCACATCTGGAAGAATTGATCGCGGCATTGCGTTGCTTGCCCGGGGTGGGGCCGAAATCCGCGCAGCGTATGGCTTACCATCTGCTGCAACGAGATAGAGCCGGGGCATTGCATTTGGCAAAGTCTTTGGAGTTGGCGGCGAACCACATTCAGCATTGTGGTCAGTGCAATAATTTTTCCGAGCACGCGATCTGTGATCTATGCGCATCGGGCAAGCGTGACGAGAGCCTGTTGTGCGTGGTGGAGATGCCGGCGGACCTGTTGATGATGGAGCAGACCCAGTGCTATCGCGGCAAGTACTATGTGCTGATGGGGCGGCTCTCGCCGCTGGATGGCATAGGCGCGAAAGAGCTGCATCTGGAACGTCTGCAGAAACGTGTGCAAGAACATCCCTGCGAAGTCATTCTAGCGACAAATTTCACCGTCGAGGGTGACGCCACGGCGCATTACCTGGCCTCATTGTTACAAGCGCATGGAATTAAAGTGTCGCGTATCGCACGGGGTTTGCCCGTGGGCGGCGAATTGGAACAAGTGGATGCGGGAACCCTGGCGCAGGCCGTAATGGAAAGACGTGAGATGGCCACATGACAAAAAAAACAGAGCAAGTCGCACCGGCCGAATACGCCGAGCAGGGCGAAAAGCTACAAAAGGTTCTGGCCCAAGCCGGCTTTGGTTCGCGCCGCATGATGGAAGAATGGATATCGGCCGGACGTGTCAGCGTGAACGGTGAGCCGGCCACATTGGGCATGCGGGTCGTCGCAGGTGACCTGGTTAAAGCCGATAGGCGCACCATACGCGTGGGTGAGCGAGACCAGGATGTGCGTATCCTGCTTTATCATAAACAGGAAGGTGAGATCGTCAGTCGCGATGATCCGGAGAACCGCACCACGGTGTTCGACAAGTTGCCCAAGCTGCGCGGGCAAAAATGGACGGCCATAGGACGTCTGGATTTCAATACCAGCGGCTTGTTGATCTTCACTACTTCCGGCGAACTGGCGAACCGCTTGATGCATCCGCGTTTCGAAGTCGAGCGCGAATATGCGGTGCGCGTGCAAGGCACGATGTCCGAAGCCCAGATGGAGCAAATGCTGGGAATAGGCATCGACCTTGAGGATGGGAGGGTCGTTTTTGACAAGCTGCTGGACGAGGGCGGCGAAGGTTTTAACCATTGGTATCGCGTGATGCTCAAAGAAGGGCGCAACCGTATCGTGCGCCGCACGTTTGAAGCTTTGGGCTTGACCGTCAGCCGCTTGATCCGTGTGCGCTTCGGGCTGATCAACCTGCCCCCGCGCCTGAAACGCGGCATGACCGCCGAGCTGGGCGAAGGTGAAGTGGCGCAAGTATTGGAATGGGTCGGGCTGACTGGAGAACAGGATGTGATGCAGAGTGACATGCCGGCAGGGGATGGTCCTGCTCCCTCGGCTGCAATAGAGAAATCGGCGCGGAAGGCTGACGCGACGCCCCGTTCTCGTGCGGGGAAAAACACCCTGAGACACGGGCAAACAACACGGCCGAAAAGTAAAACTGGTGTTAAACGTTGACTGCCACTAAAATCCGAGCGATAGATTGAAATGTCATTGCAGGCTGTAACCTTGGGGTAAATTACAGTCCTCCGGATTCTGGAAACTTAGAATGGAACAACCTAGCAATAAAACCATCATGTGCGGTGTGTTTTTCTTGGATATCGTGGGATATTCCAAGCGTTCCGTGGCCGGGCAGATTTCACTGAAGGAGCGATTTAACAGCTATCTTTCAGCCGCCATCAGGGATGTGCCGTTGTCAGATCGTATTATTTTGGATACCGGGGATGGCGCGGCGATCAATTTTATGGGGGACATCGAAGATGCCCTGAAAGCCGCGCTGAGCATGCGTTCTAGCATGCTGCTTGAAGATCCCAATATACAGCCCTCGCTGCTGGTGCGCATGGGGATCAATCTCGGCCCGGTTCGTTTGATACGCGATATTAACGGGCAACCGAATATCGTGGGCGACGGTATCAATGTGGCCCAGCGCATCATGGGGTTCGCCGATGCCAGCCAGATATTGGTGTCGCGTTCTTATTTTGATGCGGTGTCGCGTTTATCCCCCCAGTATGCGGGGATGTTTCACTATCGCGGGTCTCGCACCGACAAGCATGTGCGCGAGCACGAGGTCTATGCGATCGGGTATCCCGGTGATAAGACGACCAAGCCGTTTGCGGTGCAGGACGGGGTGGACAAGCGGCCCAATAAATTTGCGAAGATAGCGGCTCCTATGGTTGCGGCATCGAGTCTTGCGCTAAAAAAAATGGATGCATGGCTTGAGATATCTCTTAATCACTACCATCACATCGAGCCTAAAAAACGCCCTCTGTATGTCGCCGCAATTGGCGCGCCATTGGTATTGTTGATGGCTTTCGGATTGAAATCGGCATTGCGTGGCGATGGTGTGCCAGTCGGTGCAAAACCTGCTGTTGCACGAATGCCCAGAGCGATGCAGGAGGCGAATGGCATCGCTGTATCGGCCGTTAGTGGAGTGGCTGTAACGGTTGACGCAAAAACGGGTGCGGTCATTCCGCCGAAAAAGCCAAAAGCAGTTAAGGATGGGAAATTGCCTTCAGCCACGCCTGTCAAGCCCGGTTCGGTCAAGTCCAACGCTCCCGACGTATTGAAAAAACCTGCGAAACTGACCGAGAAAGAAAAAGAGGAGGATGCGATCAGTCATGCCGTGCGTAAGGTGTTTGGTTTTGCCAAAGGAGGGGATGTCAACAATAACGCGAAGATTTCCTTGAGTTGTTTGCCGGGTACGCTGCTGTTTGTAGATGGCACACAAAAAGGTAGAGTGACCTCCGGGGATGCGGTAGCGGAAGTGGCTCCGGGGCGGCATGTGGTGATTGCGATACTGCCGAGCCAGAAATTGTTCTCGCAGCCTGTGGATGTTCCCGCCGGAAAAATGGTCAGAATCAGGCCGTCTGTGTGTAATCGATAATTGTTGCGCGTACGGGTTCATGATAAATTGAAATCAATTAGGTGGGCGAAATGATTAGCAAGTTGGGACGATACGAGGTGATTCGCGAGCTTGGGCAAGGTGCGATGGGCATTGTCTATCAAGCCAAAGATCCTTTGATTGATCGTGTCGTCGCGATTAAGACCATCAATCTTGGTTTGGCATTGGATGGCAAGGACGAGTACGAGGGGCGTTTTTATCAAGAAGCGAAGGCGGCCGGGAGACTCAATCATCCGAATATAGTCACGATTTACGATGTGGGCAAGAGTGGTGATATCGCCTACATCGCGATGGAGTTCTTGCAAGGCCGGGAATTGCGCGACATTATGAACGACGGCGGTCTGCTGCCCCTTGATCATGTCTTGGATATCGCCGCCCAAGTGGCATTGGGTTTGGCATACGCTCATGAGTACGACATCATTCACCGCGATGTCAAGCCATCGAACATCATGGTGATACGCGACGGCCATGTGAAAATCACCGACTTTGGCATTGCGCATATGGCCTCCTCGGCTGTGCGCACACAAACAGGTATGGTGTTGGGTTCGCCAAAATACATGTCGCCCGAGCAAGTGATGGGCAAGGAGATCGATCAGCGTTCCGATATATTCTCGTTGGGTGTGATGCTGTATGAGATGCTTACCGGACAAGCTCCGTTCAACGGCGACAACGTCAACGCGATAATGTATCAGACGCTGAATGCCGTGCCTGCACCCCCCCATACCGTGAATCCGCTAGTCCCCGAGATGCTAAATTTCATCGTTGCCAAGGCGTTGGCGAAAGGTGTCGATGATCGCTATCAAAATGCCAAGGATCTTGCCGCCGATTTGCGCGCATGCCGCGATACGCTCCCAATCTCCAACCAGCAGCTTAACGTAGCGCCGGTCGCAATTACGGGCGACTGCAAACTGCTGGATGCAATCCCGATCATGAATCGCATAGACCGCACAGGAGATGGGGTGGAATCAACCACTCAGGGATTGTCGCTGACATTTGATTCTGCCGCAGCTACTATGCGTTTGGCTGCAATGACCGCGACGAATGAGGACGTGGACAACCTTTGTAAAACCCTAAAGATGCCTAAAGCCAGTGCGGCGGAGATCAATCAGCTGGCTAACAAGCTCAGTGCCTTGTCGGCTAAACCTGCGAACTTGCGCCCCATCTCCTATGTCAACCAGTCAGATAGGGCACCAGAACGAAGCAGTAACCGGATGCTGATTGTCGTTGTCGCATTAGTGCTGTTGGGCATCATTGCCGTTTTCATTTTCTAAGAGCCATCGCGGCTGGAACGATGCCGACCCGCTATCATCCCAGGCCATCGTACTGTTTAACAGCGGGATTGTGTGTGTCGCACATTGTTGCGCTGTGCGTGGTCTGGCTGACGGATATAAGCTCGCCGGTGAAATGGCTGCTGTTGGTCATGATGCTGTCCAGCCTTGGTGTTTATCTTGTGCCTGTCATCAATTCTTTTCGCAACCCAAGCGGGCGCAGTTTTTCGCTGGAGAAGAACAATATCGCTGTTTTTGACGGAGATGATGTCAACTGGAATGGTGTCGTGCTGCCGAAAACCGTGGTTACGCCGTATTTCGTCTTGCTCTGTGTCAAAGCGCAAAACCAGGGTACGACGCGTTACCAGCTCATTTGTTCTGATGCATTGTGTGAAAGCGAGTTCCGACAATTGCGCATGATGTTAAAGCTTTCTCAGTGATTGGTATCGGGTATCAGGTATCAGGTATCAGGATGGTCGGGCTGGACTGGGCTAGTGTCTCAGGATGGTCCTTGCTGTAATGCAGTCCGCGACTTTCTTTGCGGGTGAGCGCGCTGCGCACTATCAGTTCCGCGTTGCTGACCAGGTTGCGCAGCTCCAGCAGATCCGAGCTGATGTGGAAGTTTGCATAGTATTCTTGGATCTCATCTTGCAATAACTGGATGCGATGTTGCGCCCGCTCCAGGCGTTTATCAGTGCGTACGATACCCACATAATCCCACATGAAATGCCGCAGCTCCGCCCAGTTGTGTGCGATGACTATCTGCTCGTCCGCGTCAGTGACACGACTCTCATCCCAGGCTGGCAGAACGCGCATTTTCTGAGGCGGCTTGCCGAGAATGTCTTGTGCTGCTGCATCCGCGAACACCAAGCATTCAAGCAGTGAGTTGCTGGCGAGGCGATTGGCTCCGTGCAAGCCGCTGTAGGCGGTTTCGCCAACCGCGTATAAGTTTTCAATATCCGTTCGCGCCCTCAAGTCTGCCATCACCCCGCCGCAGGTGTAATGTGCGGCGGGCACGACGGGGATTGGCTCCTTGCTGATGTTGATGCCCAGCGATAGGCAGCGCGCGTAGATAGTCGGGAAATGCTCTTGTAGAAACTCCACCGATTGATGCGAGATATCCAGATAGACGCAATCCAAGCCGCGCTTTTTCATCTCGAAGTCGATTGCGCGCGCGACCACATCGCGTGGCGCAAGCTCTGCACGTGGATCGTGACTAGGCATGAAGCGCGTGCCGTCGGGCAACTTGAGTATCCCGCCTTCTCCGCGCACCGCCTCGCTGATCAAAAAGGATTTGGCGTGCGGGTGGTATAAACAGGTGGGGTGAAATTGGATGAATTCCATGTTGGCCACGCGGCAGCCCGCCCGCCAGGCCATGGCGATACCGTCGCCAGTCGCAGTATCCGGATTGGTCGTGTACATATAGACCTTGCCGGCTCCGCCAGTGGCCAAGATGGTGTTTTGCGCCGCGATGGTGATGACCTCGTCGCTCAGGCCGTTGAGGGCATAGACACCGTGGCAGCGATTGTCATTCAGCCCAAGTTTCTTCCCTGTGATCAAATCGACGGAAATATACTTTTCCAGTACGGTGATATTCGCATGCTGGAGCACGCGTCGGGCAAGGGTCTCCTGCACCGCCTGCCCGGTATGATCCGCTGCATGAACAATACGGCGTTCGCTATGCCCGCCTTCCCGAGTCAAGTGATACCCGGAGTTGGTTGTAGTGTCTTTGGTGAAAGGCACGCCTTGCTTGATGAGCCAGTCGATCGAGGTCTTGCCATGTTCAACGACATATCGAGTGGCCGTTTCATCGCACAAACCCGCGCCGGCTATCACGGTGTCTCGCATGTGCGTTGCGATGGAATCCTGGTTTGACAACACAGCCGCGATGCCGCCTTGGGCCCAGCTACTGGCTCCATCGAGCAAGGATTTTTTGGTGATTATCCCGATCTTCTGATGTTCGGCGAGCTTAAGGGCCAATGTCAGTCCCGCCAGACCGCTGCCAATGATGAGAGTGTCAAATTCTAGCAATTTGTTTTTTATTTAAGTTGGGGAGAAGACTATAGCAAATGTATTGTCTAGAATGAGCGGATTTTTATGGGGGCGCCCGCTAAGGCGCAACGCGGATTGGGGAAGTCGCTGCCTGGAATGCCAGCATCCGTTCGTCTGTCGGGCG
>JABEVF010000154.1 GCA_013043965.1 Gallionella sp.
ACGTGCTGGAACGCGAGTGCAGCGCCCAGGAAAAAGGCGATGTGATGACCTATCTGATGGGCGTCGGCAGCAAATAAACCCGGGGCCGTCAGCCGTCATTTCGATGTAAAAAATACCAGGAATTTATGCTTGAAAATCACTTCTAGTTCTACTGCATCCGTCTTTTGAAACCGATACTTTTCCCCTCGTCCCCGCTGGAACTGCTCGACACTACCGAGGCTCCGGAAGACTTCCTGGCCAAATACCCGTTAGGTGGGGATTTCTACCGTGCGGTCGGCTCAGACGAGATACCCGGCTTTGATTTTGGTTATCTGATCGCCAGTCGTGGTGGCGTTCGCGAAGCGGTGGTTCCCTACTTCGTCACCGATTTCAAATTCAGTACCATGTTGGACGATGGCTGGTTGAGCCGTGCGATGGGTGACCTCGGTCTGCGTATCGCATGCGTCGGCCATCCGAGCGCGCCCTTCGGATGTATCGATGGCAAGCCCAGTGCCGAACTGTTCGAACTGGTGTTCGCCAGACTGAAGACACACGCGCCGGTGGTGTCCATGAAGGGTTTTGGCCCGGACTTGCCGATGCCGGGTTTCGTGCGCGTCGCGGGTCTGCCGGTAGCTGTCCTGCAGCTCCGTGAGAACTTCTGGGAGACGCTGAAGAGCAACCGGCGCAATTTCCGGCGCAAGCGCAAGGCGGCCTCCAAACTAAGCTATCAGGTGGTCGAAGGATTGCCGGAGCAGCATCTGGAGCGGGTGTACCGGCTGTACCTGAACTCGTACACTCGAGCCAAGGTGCGTTTTGAATGTTTGTCGCAGGCCTATTTTTCCGCTACCGCGCATCTGAGCCATTACCTGCTGGTGTTTATGGGCGAGCAGATGGTCGGTTTCGTCCAGATGATCCGCAAAGGGTCTAGCATGATCGCCTTCTACATGGGGCTGGACTATACGGTGGACGGCAAACACGGGGTATATTTCGCCATGGCCTTGCGGGCCGTGGACATTGCCATCGCCAACGGTTGCAGCGAGATCGAGTTGGGCGAGACGAACTATTCGTTCAAGAAGAACCTGGGCAGCGATCTGGTCGATACCTGGGTGTATTACCGTCACCGCAACCGCTGCGTAAACTGGTTGCTGGCGCGCGCAGCCTTTCTGCTGGCACCGAGCGCGCAAGCGCTGCGCTAACGATTCGCAACGATAGGTGCTCCGCCGAGCATCTCCAATAGGCGTGATCGCCCCACGGCGAAACGGCGAAGTTGAGTTATGTCGGCAACCCAAGTAGAATCGCCGACCCTGCGGGTGTAGTTCAATGGTAGAACGGCAGCTTCCCAAGCTGCATACGAGGGTTCGATCCCCTTCACCCGCTCCAAACCATGCTCTCGCGCGTCACTTCCTCCCTCCCGAACGTGGCTTCACCCCGGTGTTCCTTGCGCTGCATCGCGCCAAAAGGATTTGCATAACTTGTTTGTTTATTTCAACGCCACATCCGGCACGACCACGTGCTGATCGTGCATGGCGATGCGTGCGACGAACCAGATCGCCACGGCGTTTGCCAGCAGCGCGATATAGCCCACCGTCGCATAATTGACCAGTTTCCCGGCGCTGTCCTGCGTGATGATGAAGCCCGCCAGCGTGCTGGCCAGCGCCATCGCCAGCGATTGCACGGTGGCGTTGAGCGACATGAACGTACCGCGCAGTTTGGGTTGCGCCGCGGAGGTGATGACGGCCATCGCGGGAATCATACGGCCCGAGACCAACACGAAGAATATCGTGGTGTAGAGCAGCCACAACCACAGCGGTGCGGCGGTGACATGCGTGAGCAGCAACAAGGGCAGCGAAGCCGCGGTGGCGACCAGGCGATAGACTTTGATCTTGCCGTGCCTGTCGGCCCGTCGACCGATGAATTGTGCCGAGAATAGCGTGGCTGCGCCGCCTGCCAGATAGATGAACGGGATGTCGTGCTGGTGTATGCCGATGTTGTGCACGGCGTATAGCGTGATATAGGGGATCACCGTGAAGCCGGAAAAAATGATCAGTGCCGAGAAGATGAGCGCGCGTCTGTGGTTAGGGTCGCGCAGCACGTCCAGCATCGGGACGAATGGGTGGGCGCGTCGAGCCTGTCCCGGCCCCGCGACTGTGCCCAGGACTAAAGGTCTTGTCGATGGGCTGATATGGTGGCGCAATTGCGGCAAGACTTGCCGTCCGACGAGTGCGAACACCACGGTCAACAGCGCGACCAGCACGAAGGGCGCGCGCCAATTCAACCAGTTCGCCAGCCACAACGATACCGGCACGCCGGCGATGGTGGAGAAGGAGAACGCGGACATCACGATGCCGCTGGCGCGCGCGCGGCGTTCAAAAGGGATCACATCGCCGATGATGGTTTGCACCATCGCGCCCATCACGCCACCGAATGCACCGGCCAGCGCGCGTGCCACCATCAGCGTGGCGTAACCGGGTGCGAGGCCGCAGGCGAGTGTAGCTAGGCCGAATAAGACAAGCACGGTGAGCAACAGGCGTTTGCGCTCGAACCTGTCCACAAAGGTGGCGGCCAGCAAGCCGGACAAGGCCGCGCTGAAACTGTAGCTCGCCACCAGCAGACCGAACTCGTGGGTGCTGATGCCGAAGGTCTGGATCAGGATAGGACCCAGCGGCATCATGATCATGAAATCGAGGATGTGGCTGAACTGGATCCCGGCGAGGGTGAGCAGCAGGCGGCGTTCAGACAGTTCCCCGCCGCTTTTTGGGTGTGCGAGTCTCTTGGCTGCGTGTTGCGGGGGCGGAGCGGGTTGCATGGTGAAGGCCGTTCTTTGCGGAGCCGCATTCTACCAGTGGCGGTTAGGAAAAAAGCATAGGGTGTCCGGTGGCAAACATGCTTGCACCCCGCTATCTGCGGGGTGCAAGCAAGCGGTGTTCTATCCCGATACAAATGCCGGTTGGCGTGTCATGGGCCAGAACGTAAGGTGCGGGCAAGTTGCCTGGCTTCTTCTTCCTTGAGTGTGTCGTTGATCTCGCGCATCACGCTGCGCAGATCGACGGGTTTTTCGTCGTGTTTGAATCGGCCCGTCAGTGGGCTGTCCGGGTGCAGCTCGCTGCGCTGATACAGCGACCATATCTCGTTGCCATAGTCGGTGGACAGCAGCTCGGGTGCGAACTGACCGAAGTAGGTAGCCAGGTTTTCAACATCGCGCAGCAGCATTTTGCAGGCTTGGTTGTTGGCCGCCGCGTCTATGGCTTGGGGCAGGTCGATGATGACGGGGCCCAAGCCATCGACCAGCACGTTGTATTCGGACAGGTCTCCGTGCACGATCCCGGCGCACAGCATGCGCACCACTTGCGTGATCAGGATACGGTGGTATTCGCGTGACCGTTCTGCGGTGAGCGCCACGTCGTTGAGGCGCGGTGCGGCGTTGCCCTCGCTGTCCGTCAGCAACTCCATCAGCAACACACCCTCATGGAAGTTATAGGGTTGGGGTACTCGCACTCCCGCTGCGGCGAGTTTGTACAAGGCATCCACCTCGGCATTCTGCCAGGCTTCTTCCTGGGCTTTGCGTCCATAGCGAGTGCCTTTTTCCATGGCGCGGGCGCGGCGGCTGTTTTTCACTTTGCGGCCTTCGGTATAATCCACGCTCTGGCGGAAGCTGCGTTGGTCCGCTTCTTTGTAGACTTTCGCGCAACGTATCTCGGTCCCGCATCGCACCACGTAGACCGTAGCTTCCTTGCCGCTCATCAGCTGGCGGATGACCTCGTCGACCAGACCATCTTCGACCAGCGGCAGAATTCTTTTGGGCGTTTTCATGGCCGTTTAAAAGCGTTCATCCGACATCAGATAACGCCATTGCCCGGACGGCAATTTGGCCATCGACACGCGCCCGATGCGGATGCGTTTCATCGCCACGACTTGCAGCCCGACCGTC
The DNA here is from genome assembly GCA_013043965.1 of Gallionella sp. GTDB lineage: Bacteria > Pseudomonadota > Gammaproteobacteria > Burkholderiales > Gallionellaceae > Gallionella. The sequence goes on from JABEVF010000154.1 coordinate 3,908, forward strand.
TTGCACGCATGGGTGATCTGGCCGGGGGTGACCCCTTTCAGGGCGAAGCGCAGCCGGGTCTCGTTTTGCCAGCTGACCTTGATAGGAGGCAGCGCGCGCCCATTGAATTTGAGCCCGTGATTGAGCAGTCTGAGCCCTTCGGCGGACAACGCACCCGCGACTTCAACGATGTATTCCTGCTCTATCGTGGCGGCATCATCGGTAAGTTTGCGTGCCACGCGCCAGTCTTGGGTAAACACCAGCAAGCCGCCGGCCCCCTTCTCTAGCGGTGTGACCTGCTCGAGCCGGAAAAAATGTTGCTTGAGCAGGCGGATGCCGGAACAGTCGTCAGCGGACCGTGTATTGGCGCAAAGCATCGGCTGTGCAGCGCCCGCATCCCAGTCTGAAACGGGCGGTTGGTGGAACACGATAGTCACCGGCTCAACGGGGGCGAGAGTCGCGTCGGGATGGAGTTCGATCCGTTGCCCAGTCACCATGAACTGGGGCTCTTCCACCGCTACCCCGTCGACCATGACCCACCCCCCCGCGATATAAAGTTCGGCCTCGCGGCGCGAGCAGGAGATGAGTTCGACTAGGCGTTTTGCGAGACGAACGGGAAGGGTCATGACAAGGAGAGGCCGGAAAAAGTGCGCCATTGTAAAGGCTCAAGCTGTCCTGAATAACGCTATTGTTTAACCTGAATGTTGCATAAATTTCCTGCTGTGCATTTTCATCGCCGCCATGGAATATTTTTTGATATTCCGGCGACAGTCCCCCAACCCCCACGGGCGG
>JABEVF010000155.1 GCA_013043965.1 Gallionella sp.
GTCCGGGCCGCGCCGCGCTTATGCGGGTGCGGCGCGCGACTATGTGCTCGGCGTGCGCATGATGGATGGCAAGGGCGGCGTGTTGAATTTCGGCGGACAGGTGATGAAGAATGTCGCGGGTTACGACGTGTCGCGCTTGCTGGCCGGGTCGCTAGGCACGTTGGGGTTGCTGCTGGACGTGTCGCTGAAAGTGTTGCCGTTGCCTGCCGAAGAGTTGACGCTGCGTTTCGAGAGGAACGAGAGCGACGCAATCGCTGCGATGAATCACTGGGCAATGCTGCCGCTGTCGCTGTCCGCCACTTGCTATCACGACGGTGTGCTGACCGTGCGCTTGTCCGGCGCGCCCGCTGCCGTGCGCTCGGTGCGGCAAAAACTCGGCGGCGACATCGTGGAGCATGCGCAAGATTTTTGGCGTGGCGTGCGCGAACAACAGCATGCGTTTTTTCAGGACGGCGCATCGCTGTGGCGGCTCGCTCTTCCCTCCACCGCGCCCGCCGTGCCGGGGCGGCAGATGATAGAGTGGGGCGGTGCGGTGCGCTGGCTGGTGAGCGATGTCTCCGCTGCAAGCCTGCGTGAGCGCGTCGCCGCGCTCGGTGGCAAGGCGACCTTGTTCCGCAGCGTGGAAGCGAGCCCGGAAGCGAACTGGGAGCCGTTCCATCCGCTGTCGCCTGCGGTGTTGCAAGTGCATCAACGCTTGAAGCGATCTTTCGATCCGCACAGCATCTTCAATCCCGGCCGTATGTACCCAGAGCTCTAATTACTATGCAAACCAATCTCATCGAGTCTTACAAAAACACCGCCGATGGACTGGAGGCGGAATCCATCTTGCGCGCCTGCGTGCATTGCGGATTCTGCACCGCCACTTGCCCGACCTACCAACTGCTGGGAAACGAGCTGGACAGCCCGCGCGGACGTATCTATCTGATCAAGGAGATGCTGGAAGGAGCAGCGGTGACGGGCAAAACCATGCTGCATCTGGATCGTTGCCTCACCTGCCGCTCTTGCGAGACCACGTGCCCGTCGGGTGTGCAATATGGCCGTTTGGTGGATATCGGCCGCGCCATCGCGGAACAGAAGACGCAGCGCAGCCTGGCGCAAACCGTGCAGCGCGGGCTGTTGCGTGCGGTGCTGCCGCGCACCGCCGTGTTCAACGCCTTGCTGGCGCTCGGGCGACTCTTGCGCCCGCTGCTGCCCGGTGGTTTGGCAAAGAAAATTCCGGTCGCACAACACACCAAGGCACGCCCGTCCGCCCGCCATGCCCGCAGCATGCTGGTGTTGGAAGGCTGTGTGCAACCCGGCCTCGCGCCTGCCACCAATGTCGCGGCGGCGCGCGTGCTCGACAGGCTGGGGATCACGCTGTTCAGCGCCAAGCAAGCCGGTTGCTGCGGCGCGGTCAGCTATCACTTGAACGCTCATGCCGATGGCTTGGACTACATGCGCCGCAACATCGATGCCTGGTGGCCTTACGTGGAACAAGGCACGGAGGCGGTGGTGATGACGGCCAGCGGCTGCGGCGCGATGGTCAAGGAATACGGCCACCTGCTGCGCAATGATCCGGCCTATGCCGTTAAGGCGGCGCGCATTTCCGGGTTGACCCGCGATTTGGGCGAGATACTCGCCGCCGAAAAAGACGGTTTGTCGCGCGTACTCGCGCCAGCCTCGCGCGGCAAGGTGGCGTTCCACGCGCCGTGCACCTTGCAGCACGGACAGAAAATAACTGGCGTGATCGAGGCGTTGCTGACCCAGACGGGCTACGAGCTGACCCAAGTGGCCGATAAGCACCTGTGTTGCGGTTCGGCGGGAACGTATTCGATCTTGCAGAAAGATTTGTCGCAACGGCTGCTGAACAACAAGCTGGAAGCGTTGCAAAACGGCAAGCCCGCGCAGATAGCCAGTGCCAACATCGGCTGCCAGACGCACTTGCAAAGCGGCACCGACCTGCCGGTGCGCCACTGGATAGAGCTGTTGGACGATGCGCTCGCCGGATGAGAAACCCGAAAGAAGCGGGCGCGGTATTGTGATATTCTTTTCTCGAGTGGCGCGCGGCGCGCATCATTTGAGTGACGGCTGGTGAGTTCCACCGCCCGTGCGCGACCGGCCATTTAATCTTTTTCGGAGTTCTAGTTCCATGGGGCGTTTATTCTTTCTCATCGCGGTTGCGGTCGTGGTCTACCTGCTAATCAAATCCTTTCGCCGCAACACGCCCCGCCAGAACGACACGGTGACCGAGAATATGGTGCGTTGCGCGCAATGCGGTGTGCATCTGCCCCAGGGTGAGAGTGTGCAGGCCGAGGGTGAAAATTTCTGTTGCGCGGCACATCGCGATGCGTATCGCAAATAATTTTGTCGCGGCCAGCGCGGAATGATGTTGCCTCTTTCTCCTGAAAACCACCCGGTCGACTTTTGGCGCTCGCTGCGCTACTACAACATCTATCGTCTCGCCTTGGCTTTGCTGTTCGTGATGCTGGGCGGGCTGGTGGGCCAGAAGCTGTCACTGGGGGCTTATAACTTGCTGCTGTTTTTCTCGGCAAGCGTGGTTTATCTCGTGGCCGCCCTGCTGTCTTTCGTTTTGCTGCGCATGCGCAAGCCCAGGTTCGCTTTGCAGCTGGCCTTGCAGGTGTGCGGCGACATCGTTTTTTTTCCGATACTTTCCTATGCCAGCGGCGGCATGCAAAGCAATGTCGGGCTGCTGCTGCTGATCTCGCTTGCCGCCGCCGGCCTGATTAGCCGGGGCAGAATCACCCTGTTCTTCGCCTCGCTGGCGAGTATCTCCACGCTGTTGGCGCAAGCTTTTGCCGTGCTGCATGACGATGCCCCGGTCTCCCAGTTCGTGCAAGTGGGGATGCAATGCATGGCTTATTTTGCGGTTGCATGGATGGCGCATAGCCTCGCGAAATACGCCGTGGACAGCCAAATGCTGGCGCAGCGTCGCGGCCGGGATCTGATCAGCATGTCGGAAGCCAACCGCCTGGTGATGCGCGACATGCAAGACGGGATACTGGTGGTCGATGCGCACGGTGTGATCATGCAGACGAATCCCAGCGCCGCGCGGCTGTTGCGTCATACCCCGATATCGGGCGAGCTCTTGTCCGCGACTTTCCCTATGTTGTTCGGGCAGTACGCGATATGGAAACAGAACGGCACGACGCGTCGCGACACCTTGCAGCTGGATGTGGGGATGCAGGCGCGCCTGCGTTTTGTGGCGGTGGAGCGCGATGCCGCACATGGCGCGGTGATCTTTCTGGAAGACATGCAGCGCGTGCAGGCGGAGGCGCAGCAAATCAAGCTGGCCGCGTTGGGCCGCTTGACCGCCAATATCGCGCATGAAGTGCGCAATCCCTTGTCGGCGATCAGCTACGCCACCGAGTTGATGCAAGAAGGGGCGGTTGATGTACAGCAGCAACGCTTGTTGCAGATCGTGCTGGACAACACGCAACGTATCAACCAGATCGTGCAGGACGTGATGCAGCTCAACCGGCGTGACCGCGCACAGCCCGAACGATTCGATTTGCACGAGCTGCTGGTGACGTTCGTCGATGAGTTCAACCGTGCCGAGCGACTCGATCCCGGCATGCTGGTGTTGTTGGCGGCCGGGGAGCATGCGGTGGATTTTGATCGCGGGCATTTGCGCCAGGTGCTGTGGAATCTGTGCGGCAACGCCGTGCGTTACGGGCGGCGCAAGCCGGGTAGTTTGATGTTGATCGTGGGGCGCGAGGAGGGCGCGGTGGTGCTGGATATGCAGGATGACGGCCCCGGTATTTCGGCCGAGCATAGTGCCAGACTATTCGAGCCCTTCTTCACCACGGCGGCGCAGGGCACGGGCCTGGGTCTGTATATCGCGAAGGAATTGTGCGATGTTAATGGCGCGCAGCTGCACTATCGCCCGCGCTTGGGGCATCGCGGGGCATGCTTCCGCATCACGTTTGGAGGGTCGAATGAGCATGGCGAATAACAGAACAGGCAAGCCGCCACTCGTCTTGCTGGTGGATGACGAACCGGACATACTCGAGCTGTTGGAGATGACCCTGCTCAAAATGGGGCTGCAAGTCGACAAGGCCGGCAATGTGCGGCAGGCTTTGGCCAAGTTGTCTGAACAGCGTTATGACTTGTGCCTGACCGATATGCGCATGCCGGACGGGGAGGGGCTGCAGATCGTGCGGTACATCGCTCAGCATAATCTGGATGTGCCGGTGGCGGTGATCACCGCGCACGGCAATATGGAAAACGCCATCAGCGTGCTCAAGGCGGGCGCGTTCGATTATCTGGCCAAGCCCGTCGCGCTCGATCAGTTGCGCAGCCTGGTCAAGGCGGCATTGAGCCTGCCGCAATCCGCCGCGAGTGGCGACAAGATGCTGTTGGGACATTCGCCCGCCATGCAAAAGGTGCGCGATCTGATAGCGCGCGTCGCACGCAGCCAGGCCCCGGTGCATATCAGCGGCGAGTCCGGCAGCGGCAAGGAGCTGGCGGCGCGGTTGATTGTGCAAAGCGGGGCCAGGCGCGACCAACCGTTGATCGCGGTGAACTGCGGCGCGATCCCGGAAAACCTGATGGAGAGCGAATTTTTCGGCTACAAGAAAGGTGCGTTCACCGGGGCGGACAAGGACCGGGACGGTTTCTTTCAGGCTGCCCACGGCGGAACCCTGTTCCTGGACGAGGTGGCCGACCTGCCTTTGGCTATGCAGGTGAAACTGCTGCGCGTCATACAGGAAAAACGCGTGCGCAAGGTCGGCGCCACGGGCGAAGAGCCGGTCGACGTGCGCATTATCAGTGCCACGCATAACGACCTGGCCGAACGCGTCAGACAGGGAAAGTTCCGCCAGGATATGTATTACCGCCTGAATGTCATTCCGATACATATGCCGCCGCTGCGCGAGTTGCGCGAGGACATCGGCGAGATCGCCCGGCAAACACTGGATCGTTTGCGCGGCTCTTCCGCCGCCACTTTTTCCGAAGGGGCGTTGCGGGTGCTACGCGCTTACGCTTTCCCGGGTAATGTGCGCGAATTGGAGAATGTCCTCGAGCGCGCGCTTGCGTTGTGTTCGGACGGGCTGATCACCGAACAGGATCTGCAGCTGGCACCCGTCGAGGCCGAGCAGGCGGCGACTGCCGTACCGGGTGGCAAGTATTCTCTGCCGGACTATCTCGATCAAGTCGAGCGGCAAGCCCTGTTGGCGGCATTGGAGCAGACACGCTTCAATCGCACCGCCGCCGCCAAGTTGTTGGGGCTGACCTTCCGCACCATGCGCTACCGTATGGAGCGACTCGGCATCAAAGCACCTGAAGGCCACGACGATGAGGATAACTGAACAAGGCTGGTTGACGGGGGCAGAACATGTCCTCTCGCCCAACTGCGACGAGCGGCCGGCCGGGGAGGTCTCATTGCTGGTGATACACAACATCAGTCTGCCGCCCGACCAGTTCGGCGGCGATGGCGTGCAGCGCCTGTTCACCAATACGCTGGATCCCAGCGAGCATCCCTACTATCAAACCATCGCCGGGCTGAAAGTCTCCGCGCATTTCTTTATCCGCCGCGACGGGCATCTCATCCAGTTCGTCTCCTGTTCGCAGCGCGCCTGGCATGCCGGGGCGTCTTGTTGGCAGGGTGCGCATCGCTGTAACGACTACTCGATAGGGATAGAGCTGGAGGGTAGTGACTGCACCCCTTTCACCGATGACCAATACGCGGTGTTGCGGCAGCTGACCCGGGCCTTGCGTACCCGTTACGCCTTGCGCGGTATCGCCGGACATAGCGATATCGCGCCGCAGCGCAAGACCGATCCGGGCCCGTATTTTGACTGGCTGCGCTACCTCACCAGCCTGTCCTGAATAAAATTCCATGCGTAATAAACGACCTAATTATCTAGGCCGTTTTTTTTCTTGCTAAATTCCCGTTAGACACTACAATTAGCGCGCCAACTGATAAAAAATACTATATGTAGTGGTTTTATATTCTCAGTGCCCAATTCAATACCAGCCAAATTCATAGGGAGAAGCACATGCAGCAAGCCGCTACCGATAGCGTTTCATCCTCTCCAATACAGACCAAGAACATGTCCGATTCCATTATTACCTCCGCTGCGCCTTCCGCTCAATTCGACCAATACAAAGTGATACGCCGCAATGGTGCGGTAGTGCCGTTCGAGCCATCCAAGATCGCAGTCGCCCTGACCAAGGCATTCATTGCGGTGGGCGGTGGTCACGGTGCGGCCTCGGCGCGCGTGCGCGAGATGGTCGAGCTGCTGACTTCGGGTGTGGTGAGTGCCATGCTGCGTCGCATGCCGCACGGCGGCACGATGCATATCGAAGATATCCAGGATCAGGTCGAGCTGGGTCTGATGCGTTCGGGTGAGCATGACGTGGCCCGCGCTTACGTGTTGTATCGCGAGGAGCGTTCCCGCTCCCGCGTGAAGTCAAAGAACTTTGAGCCGGTGCATGTCATCAATGTAAAGCATGCCGACGGTTCGCTGCACCCGCTGGATCTGGACCGCCTGTCGTCGCTGGTGCAGTCCGCCTGTGTGGGCTTGGGCGATGCGGTGAATGCCGATGTGGTCATTAAATCGACGCTCAAAGATCTGTACGACGGCGTGCCCCAGCATGAGGTGGGCAAGTGCCTGATCTTGTCGGCTCGTTCCCTGATCGAGAAGGAGCCGGCTTACGATTTTGTGACGGCCCGTTTGCTGCTGAATAGTTTTTGCAGCGAGGTGCTGGATGAAGATGTGGCGCAAGCGGATATGTCCACACGTTATGCCGAGTACTTCCCGAAATTCATCAAGCAAGGGATAGCCGCCGATTTGCTGGATGCGCGTTTGGCGCAATTCGACTTGCAGCGTCTGGGCAAGGAGCTGGACGCGCAACGCGATTTGCAGTTCGGCTATCTGGGTTTGCAAACTTTGTATGACCGCTATTTTTTGCACATCAGCGAAAAGCGTATCGAGCTGCCGCAGGCGTTCTTCATGCGCGTCGCGATGGGTTTGGCGTTGAGCGAGATCGACAGGGAAGCGCGCGCGGTGGAATTCTATCGCCTGCTGTCCAGTTTTGATTTCATGAGCTCCACGCCGACCCTGTTTAATTCCGGCACGCAGCGTTCGCAATTGTCCTCCTGCTACCTGACCACGGTGGCGGACGATCTGGACGGCATCTACGAAGCTATCAAGGAAAACGCGCTGCTTGCGAAATATGCGGGCGGCCTGGGTAACGACTGGACGCCGGTGCGCGCGCTGGGCGCGCATATCAAGGGAACCAACGGGCAGTCGCAGGGCGTGGTGCCGTTTCTGAAGGTGGTGAACGATACGGCCGTGGCGGTGAACCAGGGAGGCAAGCGCAAGGGCGCGGTGTGCGCCTACCTGGAAACCTGGCATCTGGATATCGAGGAATTCCTGGATCTGCGCAAGAACACCGGCGATGACCGCCGCCGCACCCACGATATGAACACCGCGAACTGGATCCCAGACCTGTTCATGAAGCGCGTCATGGAAGGCGGCGAATGGACCTTGTTTTCGCCGAATGACACGCTCGACCTGCACGATAAGTTCGGCGCGGACTTCGAGCGCGCTTACTCGGGTTATGAGGCCAAAGCGGCCAACGGCGAGCTGAAATTGTTCAAAAAGGTCCAGGCCGCAGGGCTATGGCGCAAGATGCTCACCATGTTGTTCGAGACCGGCCATCCGTGGATCACCTTCAAGGACCCGTGCAACATCCGTTCGCCGCAGCAACACGTCGGCGTGGTGCACAGCTCCAATCTGTGCACCGAGATCACACTCAATACCAATGAAAACGAGATCGCGGTATGCAATCTGGGCTCGGTGAATCTGGCGGCGCATTTGTATCCGCGCGGGCATGAGAAGTTCGGCCAGCTGGATCACGAAAAGCTGCGTCGCACCATCAACACCGCGATGCGCATGCTGGACAACGTCATCGACATCAATTATTACGCGGTGGCCAAGGCGCGCAATTCCAACCTCAAGCACCGTCCGGTGGGGCTGGGCATCATGGGTTTTCAGGATTGCCTGCACGAATTGCGCATCCCTTATGCTTCGGCCGCGGCGGTGGAATTCGCCGACCGTTCCATGGAGGCCGTGTGCTATTTCGCATACTGGGCATCCACCGAATTGGCCGAACAGCGCGGCCGCTACGCGAGCTATCGCGGCAGCCTGTGGGATCGGGGCATCCTGCCCCAGGACACGCTGGATATGTTGCGCGCCGAGCGCGGCGGCTATGTGGAAGTGGATACCTCGGTGAGCATGGATTGGGATGCCTTGCGCGCCAGAATCAAGCAGTTTGGCATGCGCAACTCCAATTGCGTGGCCATCGCGCCGACCGCGACCATCTCAAACATCATCGGCGTGTCGGCATGTATCGAACCGACTTACCAGAATATTTTCGTGAAATCGAACCTGTCCGGCGAGTTCACCGTGATCAACGAGCATCTGGTACGCGACCTCAAGCAGCTCGGCCTGTGGGACGAGGTGATGATCGCCGACCTGAAGTATTTTGACGGGACGCTGGCAAAAATCGACCGCATCCCCGCCGAGCTGCGTACTTTGTACGCCACCGCGTTCGAGGTTGAGCCGAGCTGGCTGATCGAGGCGGCTTCGCGTCGCCAGAAGTGGATAGACCAGGCGCAGTCGCTGAATATCTATATGGCGGGTGTGTCGGGCCGCAAGCTCGATGAGACGTACAAGCTGGCCTGGCTGCGCGGTTTGAAAACCACCTACTACCTGCGTACTTTGGGGGCGACCTCGGCGGAAAAATCGACCGGCAAGGCGGGTGCGTTGAATGCCGTACCGACGACCGGCGGCGTAGTGGAAGAAACCCAGTTCTGCTCGATTGACAATCCTGAGTGCGAAGCATGTCAGTGACATGCTCGCGTTCATGTTCATGATTACGGCGTAGGCTCATGTGAGCATAGCGAACGTGAAGCCCGCATCGCGGGTGGCCGTAGCCACAACCCCGAATGTGAGGCTTGCCAGTAGGCCCGGTTTGATGCACAAGGAAACGGAAAAAAACGCAAGGGTCCTGTCAAAAAATTGCCGCCCAAGGGCTGGTTTTTTGAATGAAAAATCAGCAGTGATGCCCAGCAGAAAAAAGGAGAAAAAAATATGTTGACTTTTGACGAAGAAATTAAACCTAACGCTCAAGCTTTAGGTATGATGCGCACATCGACGTTTGACGATGTTCCAGGAATGCAACCACAACAGGCGAGAGTGACAGCAAGCAGCGTTCCACCGACACCCGCAAAGACAGTGTCTACCGGACGTATTCGCGTCGAGGATAAACGCATCATCAATTGCAACGCCGACGTGAATCAGCTGGTCCCGTTCAAGTACAAGTGGGCGTGGGAAAAATATTTAGCCGCTTGCGCCAATCACTGGATGCCGCAAGAAGTGAATATGACCGCAGACATCGCGTTGTGGAAAAGCAATAAACTGACAGACGATGAGCGTTTGTTGATCAAGCGCAACCTCGGCTTCTTCAGTACCGCTGATAGTCTGGCTGCCAACAATATCGTGCTTGGCACCTACCGCCACATCAGCAATCCAGAATGCCGCCAATATTTGCTGCGCCAGGCTTTCGAGGAGGCGATACACACGCACGCCTACCAATACATCGTCGAAAGCCTGGGCTTGGATGACGGCGAAATTTTCAATATGTATCACGAAGTGGAAAGCATACGCGCCAAAGACGAGTTCCTGCTTCCCTTCATCGATGTGCTGACCAACCCCGAATTCAAGACCGGCACGCCGCAAGCCGACCAGGCTTTGCTGCGCAGTCTGATCGTGTTCGCCTGCATCATGGAAGGTCTGTTCTTTTATGTGGGTTTTGTGCAGATTCTTGCACTGGGTCGGCAAAATAAAATGACAGGCGCTGCGGAGCAGTATCAATACATCCTGCGCGACGAGTCCATGCATCTGAATTTCGGTGTGGATGTCATCAATCAAATCAAGATGGAAAACCCCCATCTGTGGACAGCGGAATTTCGTGAAGAGATACGTGGCCTGATGCAAAAAGGCGTTGAGTTGGAATATGCTTACGCCGAAGACACGATGCCGCGCGGCGTGCTGGGCCTGAATGCGACCATGTTCAAAGAGTATCTGCGCTTTATCGCCAACCGCCGCTGCCAGCAGATCGGTGTCGATATTCTGTATCCGGGTGCGACCAATCCATTTCCATGGATGGCTGAGATGATAGACCTTAAAAAAGAAAAGAACTTCTTCGAGACCCGCGTCACGGAATATCAAACCGGCGGAGCGTTGTCGTGGGATTGAGAACAGGAGCTATCTCGGTGTCAACCAACATGCGCAGCATGTTAAGGGCGGCTTTCCCGTCTGGCCGTAACCAAAATAACTTCTTAGAGTTCGCGTCACGGAATACCAAATGGGTAGTGCATGGTCATGAGATTAGATAGATGAATTTTACTCCGCGTCATCGGATGTTGGACTGGTGGCGTTTGATTCTGGAGGTCGGCAGGATCAGGGGGTGCTGGCTTTAGGTCGTGCTTGAGGCTGAGCGCGGGCTGGGGGTGTAGTCGTCGTAGGTGTTGTATTTTTAACTTTCATTGTGAAGGAGAACGAAATGGCAGCAGTAAAGAAAACTAAACCAGCAGCAAAGAAGGCCGTGCCAGCAAAAAAACCGGCAGCCAAAAAAGCGGTCGCAGCGAAGAAGCCAGTCGCCAAGAAAGCCGTCGCGGCCAAAAAACCGGCAGCCAAAAAAGCGGTCGCAGCGAAGAAGCCAGCAGCCAAAAAAGCGGTAGCGGCGAAGAAGCCAGTCGCCAAGAAAGCCGTCGCGGCCAAAAAACCGGCAGCCAAAAAAACGGTAGCGGCGAAGAAGCCAGTCGCCAAGAAAGCCGTCGCGGCCAAAAAACCGGCAGCCAAAAAAGTGGTCGCAGCGAAGAAGCCAGCAGCTAAAAAAGCGGTAGCGAAGAAGCCGATCGCAAAACCGATGGCAGCTAAACCGGCGGCTCCTGCTGCTGTCGTTAGCAAACCTGCGCCGGCTCCTTCTGCACCGGCACCTGTCCGTCCAGCTGCTTCTTGGCCTTTTCCTACACCTGGAATCGGTAAGCCGAACTGATCAGGGCGTGGGGGTAGCCCCTGATTGCTTAGGCAGAGGGGGCCCATCCTAGGGGCTTGAGTTTATTTGGCGCACTACCCGGTGCGTGCGCCTTTTTGATTGCACTTTACTTTATGGTGCGGTCTTTTTGTCTTCGTCAGAAACCAATCATTTCCGGCAGGTCTTTTGCGCCCTAACGGTTGCCGTCCAACCGGATGCTGTAATGCGTGAGTGGTGCCGCGCTATTTTTGTCCAAGGCGATTCCCGCCTCCACTCCAGCCAGTGCGATTTTTGTCGCATCCTTACGCTGTTTATAAGCCTGATGCAACGCGCCTAGCGCGAATTCGTGTCCCGAACCTATCGCCCAGTATTGGGTGTATTCAAAAACCTCGCGCATGGAATAAATGCCGAATATGCCATTGCTATTGGCGATGAGAGCGGTGATCTGGCTAGACTCGTAAGGGTCTTCCTCATCCTCTTTGGGATTTAAGAAGCACTCTTCTTTCAGGATGGGATGCAGCTTGCGAAACGTTTCATAAATCTGGGCCTTGCTGTTAAGCTGCACGTCTGGTGTCCTGGCCAGCAGATTCGCCAACACCAAGTGATGGGCCGCGCTGCCACACACGCCGACATAGCTGTCGCCGATATGTAATATTTTGTCATGCGAGGCGTCCAGATGCGACGGCAATCGCGTGTTGCCAAAGGTGGTGAGGGTGTCGGCGGCGATGGTGGCGACACCGTTTTTCCTGACTGCGACTATCGTGGTCATGTGTGTATCCTTCGGGTTTTTTGCAAGGCTGACATTATCCCCGATTAACGCGAGATTGAACCTCTTGAGCTTCCATTCTGTAGACCTGCCGTACCTCAACGATGCCGCGCATTACTATGCCGCACTGGCCGACCTGCCTAGCGCGGTGTGGCTGGATAGTGGCGGCATGGCGCGCTACGACATACTCAGTGCGGCACCGCACCACAGCCTGGTGTTGAACAACAACGAGCGCGATGCGTTCGACTGGCTGCGTGACGAGTTGGGCGAAGTCGTGGCGGCGATAGTCGATGTGCCGTTCGCGGGCGGCGCGCTGGGCTATTGGAGCTATGACTTGGCGCGCGAAATGTCCGGCGTGCCGGACATCGCCGACGATGCGGAAGGCCTGCCGCGCATGGCGATAGGCATATACGACTGGGCGTTGCTCATCGACCATCAACAACAGCGCGCACGTCTGGTTTCCCATCTGCGCTACCCGGAAACGTCCGCATTGCTGTTGGACATGGGCGCGCGTTTACAGCAGCCCCCCGCGCTATCACGCACACCATTCAAAGTGCGGGGACGCGTGAGCTCCAACTTTACCAAGCGCAGCTACGAGCAAGCCTTTATCCGGGTGCAAGATTATTTGCAGGCGGGTGACTGCTATCAGATCAACCTCGCGCAACGCTTCAGCGCGCGGGCAACGGGAGATGCGTTCAGCGCCTATCTGCAATTGCGCGAACTCAGTCCCGCGCCTTATTCCGCCTATCTGAACTTGCCGGACGTGCAGATACTGTGCGCTTCGCCGGAACGATTTTTGAGCGTGCAAAACGGCATCGTCGAAACCAAACCCATCAAAGGCACCCGCCCGCGCAGCAGTGATAAGGCGACCGATATGCAACTGGCCGCCGAACTGGCGCAGCATCCCAAAGACCGCGCGGAAAACCTGATGATCGTTGACTTGTTGCGCAACGATCTGGGCAAGAGCTGTGTTCCCGGCTCGGTGCGCGTGCCCAAACTGTTCGAGGTGGAGAGCTACGCCAACGTCCACCACTTGGTCAGCACCGTGCAAGGCAAACTCGCTGCCGGATGCGACGCGCTCGATGTGTTGCGCGATTGTTTTCCCGGCGGCTCCATCACCGGCGCGCCCAAGCAACGCGCCATGCACATCATCGAACAACTCGAACCCAACCGGCGCGGCGTGTATTGCGGCGCGATAGGCTACGTGGGTTTTGACGGGAACATGGACACCAACATCGTCATCAGAACACTGGTCTATTCCGAAAATGAAATCCGTGGCTGGGCGGGGGGTGGCATCGTCGCCGACTCGCAATGCGAGGCGGAGTATCAGGAGACCCTGGACAAGGCATCCGCGATGTTGAGTGTCTGCCGGAAATTTGGCGGAGAGATGTGTTAATGCAAGACCTCGTGTTTTTTGCGTTGCAAAACATTCAGCCCTGTTTCTTTTCAAATGGGGCGCGACAAACCTCGGTGATCATTTGACCATCTTCTGCACACCAGCGCAGTGCCAGTTTGCTCATCTGGTCGAGCAGGGTTTTCAGCTGTTTTCCACGCTCAGTCAGACCATAGATCACCTGCGGCGGTGTAGTGGGTTCGCAGCGGCGAAAAACTACGCCACCTGTTTCCAATACACGCAGGCGTTCGGTCAATACCTTTGCCGAAATGCCCCCCACCTGGCGTTTTAATTCACCAAACCGGGTCGGTCCGTTGCTGCGCAAAACCCACAGGATGTAAGTCGTCCATGGGCCGCTCAATAACCGCAGAAAACTATCAATCGCACAACCTTTTGGGCTTTCTGGCAGTGGCATTTTTCATCTCCTTACTAAAATATAACTTGATAACTATATCGTACCTTATTTACTTTTAATAGTAGTTACTATTAAATACCAGATATCTAAAGGCGGCTTTAGACAACCCTCAATTTTTAAGGAGATTTTATGTACGTCATTACTGGAGCAACTGGCAATACGGGCCAGCACATTGTCCGCACACTGTTAGCCAAAGGCGCGCGGGTGCGCGTGGTGGGGAGGGATGCAGAGCGTCTGAAACCGTTAGCAGCGCTGGGCGCAGAACCCTTTGTCGGCGCGGCGGGAGATGTAAAATCCATGACGCGGGCTTTTGCTGGTGCCACAGCGGTATACACGCTGGTGCCGCCTCCCTATAGCGCGCCGCAGGTGCGCAACACCCAAAATGCAGTGAGCCAGACCTACGCAGAGGCGATCATTGCCAACCAGGTACGCTATGTGGTCAACCTCAGCAGCGCAGGCGCACAGCTCGCGCAAGATTTTGGTCCTGTGAATGGCCTGCATGATCACGAGCAGCGCTTGAACCAGATCGGCGATACCCATGTGCTGCACTTGCGCGCGGGATTTTTCATGGAGAACCAGTTTTTTAACATCGCGCTGATCAGAGCACAGGGTATCAACGGTTCGCCGCTACGCGCCGAACTCGCCATCCCGATGATCGCCACCCAGGATATTGCGGCGGTTGCGGCGCAGCATTTGCTGGCACTGGATTTTTCCGGAAAAAGCACCATTGAATTGCTCGGGCAGCGCGACATCTCCATGCAGGAGGTCACTCGCATACTCGGTGCTGCAATCGGCAAACCGGATTTGCCTTACTTGCAATTTGGCTATGAGGATGCGCGCGCGGCGATGGTAGGAATGGGTTTATCTGCGGATATGGCCGACGGGTATATTGAGCTTTATCGGTATATTAACGACCACGGCTATCCGCAATTAGAGGCGCGTTCAGTCAAAAATACCACCCCGACACGCTTTGAAGACTTCGCACAAGGGTTTGCTGCCGTGTACGGGAAGTAGCTGCGGATATCTATAGCGTTGCCTGGCCTCGTCACCAAAATCTCGGGGTCTTGCATCACAACATTTCTTTCAAATATATAGAACTACAGCCTACCCCGCGCCCTTGACCCGGATGATTCTGACCACTTCCGGGATCTTGCGCAGGCTGCGCATGACATTGGCGAGGTGGACGCGGTGGCTGACTTCCAGCGTGAAATACAACGCGGTGTATTCGCCTTCGTTGTTGAAATTGACATTCTCGATGTTGGATTCGGCTTCTGAGATCGCGGCGGCGATCTTGGCCAATACGCCGCGCTGGTTGGCGACCAACAGTTTGACCCCGACCACAAAATTGCGGTTGATATTTTTGTCCCACGCCACGTCCAGCCATTGTTCGCCGCTGCGGCCCCGGCGCAAGGTCGGGCAGTCGTGGGTATGCACCACCAGGCCTTGCCCGCTCTTGATTACGCCGATGATAGGGTCACCCGGGATGGGGCGGCAGCATTTGGCGAACTGTACCGCCATGCCTTCCGTGCCCTGGATGGTGATGACCGATGCGGTGGCCGGTTCGCCATGTTGCGTGTCTCCCACATGCGAGAGTTGGCGCGCCACGACCATATTGAGACGGCGACCCAGGCCGATATCGGCGAGCATGTCCTGGCGCGATTTCACACCGGTATCGCGCAGTAATTTTTGCCAATGTGCCTCGTCCATGTCTTGCAGCTTCAGCCCCAGCGTGTGCAGGGCTTGGCTGAGCAACCGTTCGCCCAGTTGCGCCGATTCGCCGGACTGCATGGTTTTCAGGAAGTGGCGGATATGGCCGCGCGCCTTGCTGGTCGTGACGTAGTTCAGCCAGGCCGGATTGGGTTTGGCATGGGCGGCGGTGATGATCTCCACGCGGTCGCCGTTCTTCAATTCGCTGCGCAAAGGCACCAGCTCGAAGTTGACCTTGACGGCGACGCAACGGTTGCCGATGTCGGTATGCACGCTGTAGGCAAAATCCACCGCCGTCGCACCGCGCGGCAAGGAAAGAATTTTCCCTTTGGGCGTGAACACATACACTTCGTCGGGGAACAGATCGACTTTGAGATGTTCCAAAAATTCCGCCGAGTCGCTGCTCTGGCTCAAACTTTCCAGCAAGTCTTGCAACCACTGGTGGGTTTTCTTGTGCAGGTCGTTGATGTTGTCGTGCCCGCTCTTGTACAGCCAGTGCGAGGCCACGCCGGCATCGGCGATTTTGTGCATTTCGTGGGTGCGTATCTGGATCTCGATCGGCGTACCGAACGGGCCGAACAGGGTGGTATGCAGTGACTGGTAGCCGTTTAGCTTCGGGATGGCGATGTAGTCTTTGAACTTGCCCGGGATAGGGTTGTACAGCCCGTGCAGCGCGCCCATCGCGATGTAGCAACTGGCGGGGTCGTTGACCAGCACACGGAATCCATAAATGTCCAACACCTCGGAGAAGGCTAGCGACTTGCTCTGCATCTTCTTGTAAATGCTATAGATGTCTTTTTCGCGCCCCGTCACATCGGCTTCAACGTGCCAGTCCGCCAGGCGTTGGCGCAAGGCGTGCAGTATTTTTGTGACCACCTCGCGACGGTTGCCGCGCGCGACTTTCAGGGCTTTGGCCAACACCGAATAGCGGTTGGGATGCAGGTGTTTGAAGCTGAGATCCTGCAACTCGTGGTGGATGTCATTCAGGCCCAGACGATTGGCGATGGGCGCATATATCTCCATGGTCTCGCGCGCGATGCGCTCGCATTTTTCACGCGACATCGCACCCAGCGTGCGCATGTTGTGCAAACGATCCGCCAGCTTGATGAGAATGACGCGCACATCCCGAGCCATTGCCAACAGCATTTTGCGGAAGTTCTCTGCCTGTGCATCCTCGCGCGTCTCGAACTGGATCTTGTCCAGCTTGCTCAAGCCATCGACGAGCTCCGCGACGGGTGCGCCGAATTTTTCCGCGACTTCTGCGGCGGTGACAGGCGTGTCTTCGATGACATCGTGCAGCAGAGCGGCGATGATGGACTGCACATCGAGGTGCAGCGGGGTGAGGATGCGCGCCACCGCGATCGGGTGGGTGACATAAGCGTCGCCGGAATGGCGCATCTGGCCCTGATGCGCCACGCGGCTGAATTCGATGGCGGCACGTACATGCTCCACGTCCTGCGGTTTAAGGTAGGTGGTAACTTCCTCCAGAAGTGATTCTGCGTCCGCCATTCATCGCTCTATTGGGTTCAGTCAGTTAAGCCATGCCGCGATTCAGGATCTCTTTGCCGACCTTGCCTTCGCTGATTTCACGCAGGGCAACCACGGTGGGTTTGTCTTTGCTCTCTGCCACCAGATGGGTTGCGCCATTCGCCAATTGGCGCGCCCGGTAAGCCGCAGCAAGCGTCAGTTCAAAGCGGTTAGGGATGTAGGACAGACATTCTTCGATGGTGATACGAGCCATGATTTACTCCGGTTTCTGTAGTTGATTGATAAGGGCCTGATGACGGGACAATTGCTTGCTGCAGGTGAGCTGCGCGCTCAAAATGACAGCATCCAGTTCGCGCAATGCCTCGTCCAACACATCGTTGATGATAACATAATCGAATTCCGCGACATGGGCGACATCGACTCTGGCCGCCGCCAACCGGCGTGCGATCACATCGGCATGATCGGTGCCGCGTCCGGTGAGACGTAGTCTGAGTGCCTCGAGCGACGGCGGCAGAATGAAGATGCTGATGGCGCGCGGGAATGAGCGACGCACTTGTTCGGCACCCTGCCAATCGATTTCCAGCAAGATATCGCGCCCTTTGGCGTTCTCCTGGGTGATCCAGGTTTGCGAAGTGCCGTAAAAATTGCCGTACACCTCGGCACTTTCCAGAAACTCCCCGCGCATCTGCATCGCGACGAACGTCTCACGACTGACGAAGTGATAGTCCTTGCCGTTCACCTCACCGGCGCGCGGTGCCCGGGTCGTGTAGGAAACAGACAAGTCGATCTGCGGGTTGATGTTGAGCAGGGCATGCACCAGGCTGGTCTTGCCCGCGCCGGAGGGGGCGCTGATAATGAATAAATTTCCAGACATAAAAACCCCGAATCAAAAGTTAAATAATCGTTGCTGGCGACGGTGCGGCGTGCGGCGGGTTGACCTTGTACCACAGGGCATACAGCGCGGGCAAATACAGTAAAGTCAAAAAGGTCGCCACCAGTAGTCCGCCCATGATGACGATGGCCAGAGGTCCCCAGAACACACTGCGCGTGAGCGGGATCATCGCCAGGATCGCGGCAGCGGCGGTGAGCATGATGGGACGGAAGCGGCGTACCGTGGCTTCGACGATGGCATCGTAGCGACTCATACCCGCCGCTATGTCCTGACCGATCTGGTCGAGCAGGATGACCGAGTTGCGTATGATCATTCCGCTCAGCGAGATCATCCCCAGCATCGCGACAAAACCGAACGGCACATGGAACAGCAGCAATGCCGCCGTCACACCGATGAGGCCCAACGGGGCGGTGAGCAGGGCCAGCGTCACTAGGCCGATGCGATGCAATTGCAGCATCAGCAAAGCCGCGATCAAGAAGCCCATCAGGGGCAACACCGCGATGATGGAATCGGTGGCTTGATCGTTCCCTTCCATCGCACCGCCCGCCTCGATGCGGTAACCGGCGGGCAGGGTTGCGCGCAAATCCGCAAGCTGGCGGTCAATGGCGAGGCTGACATCCGGCGCGCTGATGTTATCCGGCACGTCACCGCGCACGGTCACCACCGGCAGGCCATCCATACGCCAGATGATGCCGTCTTCCAGTGCCGGTTTAATGGTTGCGATTTCGCCCAGCGGCACAAACTTTCCTCGGGCGGTGTGGATGTTCAGTCGCGCCAGCGCGTCGGGATTGTCGCGATCCGCCGCACCAGCTCTGACGATGATGTCCACGCGCAGCCCCTTTTCGCGGAAATTCGACACGGTCAGCCCCGACAGCAGGGATTGCAGATTTCGCGATATGGTCTGAGAGGACAAACCCAAGGCCCTGGCCTTCTCCTGGTCGACCGTGACATTGAACACGCGGACCTTTTCGTTGGAATCCAGGCTGATGTTTTTGGTGTGCGGATTCTGCTTGACGCGCTCCGCGACCTGTTCGGCGATGCGGCGCAGTTTCTCGGGGTCCGCGCCCAGCACCCGGAACTGCACCGGATAGCCTACCGGAGGACCATTTTCCAAGCGGGAGATGCGTATCCCCTGGTTCGGGTAATCGTCATCGAGCATCTTGCGCACGCGTTGCAAAACGGCCTCGCGCGCGCGCATGCCGCTGGTGGCGATCACCATTTGCGCGTAATTCACCGAGGGCAGGGACAGATCCAGCGGCAGATAGAAACGCGGCGTGCTGCCGCCGATGTAACTGGTGTAATTGACGATGCCGGGATAGCCCCCCAGTTTTTTCTCCAGTGCTGCGGTCACATCTTCTGTGGCGGCGAAAGTGCTGCCCTCAGGCAGCCAGATATCCATCAATAACTCGGAGCGTTCGGAAGGCGGGAAGAACTCCTGATCCACTTTGTCAAAGCCGGCCACAGCCAGCAAAAAAATCGCCAGCGTAAACCCGACCACGCTTTTTTTGCGGTATAGGCACCAACGCACCACGGTGCGGAAATGTTTGTAGAACCCTTGCTGGTAATGCTCATCAGCGTCGGCGTGACCGCTGTTATCTCGCAAAAGCCGATGCCCTATATAGGGCGTGAAGATCACTGCCACCAGCCAGGACATGACCAGCGCGATGGTGACCACGGCACAGATCGAAAACGTGTATTCACCCGCCGAGGATTTGGCCAGGCCCACCGGCAAAAATGCCGCTGCCGTAATCAGCGTACCGGTGAGCATGGGGAAGGCCGTGCTGGTGTAGGCGAACGAGGCGGCTTTCAGTTTGCTCCAGCCCTGCGCCAGTTTGACTTGCATCAGCTCCACGGTGATCATCGCGTCGTCCACCAGCAGTCCCAGTGCGATGATGAGCGCGCCCAGCGACACGCGATGCAGCGCGATGCCCAACACGTCCATCACCAAAAATGTGCCGGCCAATACCAGCGGGATCGATAGGCCGACCACCAGGCCCGCGCGCAATCCCAGGCTGAGAAAGCTCACCGCGAGCACGATGGCCAAGGCTTCGAGCAAGGCGCGCATGAATTCGCCTATGGATTTTTGTACCACCGCCGACTGATCGGCGACTTGATGGATGGTGACGCCGGCAGGCAGCCGGATTTGGATACGCGCGATCTGGCGCGCCAGATCTTTGCCCAGTTGCGTCACGTTGCCCTGTTCGGACATGGACACCGCCAGCACGACGGCCTCTTTGCCCATGCTATGGATCTTGAACGAGGCGGGATCGGCATAGCCGCGATAGACATGGCAGATGTCGCCCAGCCGGTAAGTCTGGTCGTCCACCCGGATGCCGATGTCCTGGATGCTCTTGAGTGACTTGAAGTCACCGCTCACGCGCAGCCGGGTGATGTCGTCATGCGACACCACTTCACCGGCCGGTTCCATGTCGTTCTGCGCTTTGAGTGCCGCAGCCACACGTAACGGGTCGATGTTCAGCCCGGCCAGTTTTTGACTGGAGAACTCGATATATATCTTTTCGTGTTGCGCGCCCAGCATGGCCACTTTGCTGACGTTGGCGACAGTGAGCAAATCCTCGCGCGCCGTCTCCACTTGGGCTGCCAGTCCGGCGTAATCCAGCGAGTCCGAGGTGAAGGCGTAGATCGCCGCAGCGGTATTGCCGAAATCGTCGTCGATGATGGGTTCGCCCACGCCATCGGGCAGCGTGCCGCGCAAGTCCGCGAGGATCCTGCGCACGCGATACCAGGAGTGATCCAGTTCGGCGGGCGGCATCGCATCTTTGAGCGTGACAAAGATTACCGCCTCACCTGCTTTGGAATAGCTGCTCACGTTATCCAACCAAGGCGTTTCCCGCAGCTTGCGTTCGATACGGTCAACCACTTGCTGTTCGATCTCGCCGGCCGACGCACCGGGCCAGCGCAGCTTGACGGCCATCACCTTGAAGGTGAAATCGGGGTCTTCTTTTCTCCCCAGCTGCCCGTATGAGAACCATCCGGCCAGCAGCAGCGCGCACAGCGTGTACAGCAGCATCGCCCGATGTTTGAGCGCCCAGGCGGATAAGTTGTAGGGTTTCATCAAGTGATGGGTTTACTCCAGATTTTGGATCTGTTCGCGCATTTGCTCGATCAGGATCTTCATTTCCATCGCGCTGCGCGAGACTTCCGCGTCCACCGATTTCGAGCCCAGCGTGTTGGCTTCGCGGTTCAACTCCTGCATCAAGAAATCCAACCGTTTGCCCGCCGCGCCGCCCAAAGTCAGGATGCGGCGCATCTCGACCAGATGGCTGGACAGCCTGGACAGTTCTTCGTCCACATCGATCTTGCTGGCGTACAGCACGATCTCCTGGCGCATCCGCTCGTCCCACACCTCTTGCGACGCGGTATTCTGCAGTGCCTCGCGCAAACGCGTGATGAGCTTTTGCTCGTAAGCGGCGACGGCCGCGGGGACGTGGGGCATGACGGCCACGCGCAGGGCCTCGATCTTTTCCACGCGTTGCAGCAAAAACTCTTTGAGTTTCTCGCCCTCTCTGGCGCGGCTGGCGGAGAATTCATGCAAGGCATTCTTGAGCAAATCGAACAGCGTCGCGCGCAACTCATCGCCTTCATCGGCGGGCGTTTCCAGCACGCCGTTCCAGCGTAACACATCGGCCACGCTCAAGCTGTCGGAACCCGGTATGGTGGTTTGCACTTGCCGGTTCCACGCCGCCAGCTGCAACAACAGCTCGTGGTTCAGACGGGCGTGATTTTGCGGGTTGCGCGCCGCATAGTTGATACGGCATTCCACTTTGCCGCGTTGCACGGACGTGCTGATCGCTTCGCGCATCGCGGCCTCAAAGCCGCGCAACTCGTCGGGCATGCGCATCTGTATATCCAGATAGCGGTGATTGACCGCGCGTAATTCCAGGCTCAGTGAGCCGCTGGCAAAGTCCGCGCTGGTGTTGGCATAGCCTGTCATGCTGAGAATCATAGGGAGCTCCAAAATCGTGACGCGAGAATAAAGGGCTGGGCGGCGGGCGCGCATTATATTACGATTGCAGCCTTAAGCGATTTTCTACGTGACACTTGGCCGTCCCCCATGAAATTTTCCGTTCATCAAGCCAGTCTGATCGGCGACCGCAAGTACAACCAGGATCGTGTCGCTTACGCCTATCGTAATGACGCGTTGTTACTGGTGTTGGCGGACGGGATGGGCGGGCATTTTCACGGTGAGTTGGCCGCCGCCATGGCGGTCGAGTCCTTTGTCGAACTGTTTGCGCGGCATATCGATGCGACGTTCGCCGATCCGCAGGCCTTCTTGGCCGATGCGATGCGTCATGCCCATCATCGCATCATGCAGTTGCCGCACGATAAAGATGTCGGCTTCCCCGGCACGACCTGTGTGGTGGCGTTGATCCAGAACGGGAATCTTTATGTGGCACACGCCGGCGATTCGCGCCTGTATGTGCTGCGCGATCAGGCCGTGTTGAGCCGTACCCGTGACCACTCGATGGTGCAACAGTGGCTAGACTGGGGCGTGATCTCCGAGGAGGAGGCGCGCATCCACCCCAGGCGCAACCAGATCACCAACTGCCTGGGCGGCATAGAGGACATGTTCTATGTGGAATCGGCCATCCCGCTCGGGCTGCAACAAGGCGACATTCTGCTGCTGGGCAGCGATGGCCTGTGGGGACCGTTCACCGATCAGGAGCTCGTCGAATCATTCGTGTTGTTGCCCGTGGCAAAATCCCTGGATAACTTGGTGGTGCGCGCCTACGAGCGCGAATCGGGCTATTCCGACAACATCACCGGGCTGGTCGTGGCTTGGGGGGAGGATGAGCATGACCACGTCACCGAACATACTGCCAGCCACGAGCTCAAGATCGACTAACCCATTTCCGCGATTTACGACGTCACCACTCCCATTCACCACTTTCCATTCCCGACCATGCGCCCCAGCTCCAGACTTCCCGACCAGCTTCGTTCCATACGCATCACCCGCCACTACACCAAACACGCCGAAGGCTCGGTGCTGATCGAATGCGGCGATACCAAAGTGATTTGTACCGCCAGCGTGGAGGAGCGCGTGCCGCCGCATAAGAAAGGCAGTGGTGAAGGCTGGGTCACGGCAGAGTACGGCATGCTGCCGCGCTCCACCGGCGAGCGCATGGGCCGGGAAGCGGCCAAGGGCAAGCAGTCCGGGCGCACCCAGGAGATACAGCGCCTGATCGGGCGCAGCCTGCGCGCCGTGGTCGATTTGAAGAAGTTGGGCGAGCGCACCATCCAGATCGACTGCGATGTGATCCAGGCCGACGGCGGCACGCGCACCGCCAGCATCACCGGCGCGTTCGTCGCGTTGCATGACGCGGTCACGGGTTTGATCAACAAGGACTTGATCAAGGCAACGCCACTCAAGGATTTTATCGCCGCGATCTCGGTCGGCATCTATCAGGGCACAGCGGTGCTGGATTTGGACTACGTCGAAGATTCCGCCTGCGACACCGACATGAACGTCGTGATGCTGGGCAACGGCCACTTCGTCGAAGTGCAGGGCACGGCCGAAGGCCACGCGTTCAGTCGCGCCGAGATGAATGCCATGCTGGACCTGGCGCAGGGCGGGATCGCGGAGTTGATTGAGATGCAGCGCGCGGCATTGGCGAAGAACTGATTTCATTCTATTGCCAAGGCCTAACAATTTGGTAGAGGCGTGATTCATCACGCCCTTCTTCTGGTACATGAACAAATCAGGGTGCAATGAATCGCACCCCTACGATATGAAAAAACTCATCATCGCTTCCAACAATCCCGGCAAGCTCGCCGAATTCCAAACCCTGCTTGCCCCTTTGGGCATCGAGGTTGTGACCCAGGCGCAACTCGGTATTAAAGAAGCCGAAGAGCCGCACTTCACCTTCATCGAGAACGCCCTCGCCAAGGCGCGCCATGCCAGCCGTGAAAGCGGACTACCCGCATTGGCGGATGATTCCGGCATCTGTGTCGATGCACTCAACGGGATGCCGGGTGTGATCTCGGCGCGTTATTCCGGCTATCCCCTGTCCGATATACGCAATAATCAAACCCTGCTGGAAGCCATGAAGATGCACACTGATCGCAAGGCCCATTATTATTGCGTGCTGGTGTTGGTGCGAGCGGCGGACGATGCGCAACCGCTGATCGCGGAAGGCGAATGGCACGGCGAGATCGCACTCGAACCGCGTGGCGAAGGCGGTTTCGGTTACGACCCGCTGTTCTGGTTGCCGGAGCTGGGCAAGATGAGCGCGGAACTGACGCGCGATGAAAAGCACGCGATCAGTCACCGGGGCCGTGCGATGAAAGTGTTGCTGGAAAAATTGAAGAACGCTTGATGCAACCCCCATGTTTCCTATAGGGGTGTCACCAAGCATTCCGCGAGTTTAGATATAGAATGCCCATCCCTAATTTTTGTTACGGAGAATTTTTATGAAGCGCATTTTTCTGACCGTTGTTCTATCCGCTGTTTCTGCATGGACTTATGCCTCGGACTTCAAGCTTTTCAGCCCGGAAATCAAGGCCAATGGCAGCATCCCTAAAAGCTTCGAGTTCAACGGGTTCGGCTGCTCAGGTTCGAACAAATCCCCCGCGCTCAAGTGGAGCGGGGCGCCCAAAGACACCAAGAGTTTCGCTGTGACGGTGTATGACCCCGATGCGCCTAGCGGTTCGGGTTGGTGGCATTGGATGGTGATCAATATCCCGGCGGATGTGCAGGAGCTGGCGTCGGGCGCGGGCGATCTGAACAGCACGACGCTACCGAAGGGGGCGGTACAGAACCGCATCGACTATGGTGTGGCCGCCTGGGGCGGAACCTGCCCCCCCAAAGGCGACAAGCCGCATCGCTACATCTTTACGGTCTACGCCTTGAAGACCGACAAGCTTGAAGTGCCCGCCGATGCAACCGCCGCACTGACGGGTTTTATGATACGTGCCAACGCGCTGGGTCGAGCCGGTTTCACCGCCAGATACGGTCGCGCAAAATAGTCTGCACCCGGTGGCTTGCGCTATGCCCTCGTATCCTTCGGGGTCACTCGCAGCACGCAGGAACACCCGTCCCCTTGCAAGCTATGTTCTAAATGTGCTGAGCTGCCGGTAGTGGAATAGTGGATCAGCCTGCTCGGGGGGCGCCGCAGCTTGCGCTGCCGGATGTTTATGGCAGAGATTCCACACAGTTGCCGCCACTGTCCCTGGCGAGCTGCAACGCTTCGCCAGCGCGAGTGAGCAGGTTTTTCAGCGTGTCGTCCGAACGCGTCTGGCTGAGCCCTATTGATATGGTGACAGCCGGCAAAGCATCGCCGCTGGGCAGTACGACCAACGACTGGCTGATGCTAGCCATTAACCTGTCTGCCGCAGTGTGGGCATCAGGCAGGGAGGTGTCCGGCATGAAGATCGCGAAACTTTCGCGGCTGTTTTGTCCCGCTTCGTCATGCGGACGCAGACAGGACAGTATGAGGTGGGCGGTATTGCGCAGTGCCTGATCTCCGCCTAGCTGCCCATATCGGTCATTAAATTCCCTGAGCCTGTCTATCTCCAGTAGCAGCAGGCAACTGGGTTTTTTCCCGACGATACCGCGATGCAAATGGCGTTCGAATTTATCGAGCATCCAGTGCCGGTTGTAAAGCCCGGTCAGCTCGTCAACCAGACCACCTGCTGAGAAACCCTGCTGACGCTCAAGGTTTTCCGCAGCGATCTGGTTGGTGTTGCGGATACGGCTGGTCAGTATGTTCAGCATATTATGCGCGGCCGCATGGGAGTTGTTGATTAACTCCCACATGACCCCATGGCCGAGCGCCAGCAGTTTGCAGTCCGTTGCGGCGATGACGTACGCCGAAACCGGTGCGCCTCCCAGCATGGACATCTCACCGACGCACTCCCCGGCACCCAGGATGGCGATCGGCTCGGCTTCAAATTCTTTTGTCTGGATGCGCAGACGTCCGGAAAGGATCATATAAATCGTATCGTTAGACTGGCCGGGGGTCAGCAGAATACGCCCGGATGTAATAAATTTCAGCTCGGACTTGCTTAAATAACCCGCGAGTAAATGATCGGGTATCCCGCGAAACAAGGGTGCCGATCTTAATACGTTGAGTGTCTCTGGAGTGCTAGTCATGTCATTGCTTTCGTGCGGTTAACCCGAATGGCGTACCTGCGATTTTCGGGCGCGGGACACTTGCTGATGCGGTATTGTAAGGCAACCAACAGGGGTTGGCGTCCCCGTTTTTGCAAGCGAATAGAATCAGTTTGTTTTCTGGCTTGATCCCAACGCAAGGGCTTGCCCGATGCGCGCCGGCTTGGTAGGGTGCGCCCCCACGACATTTTGTACGGGGTCAACAGCGGCGTTGTTGACCCCGGCATGACAATAACTATGATCATCCATCCCCTGCAGCCCGTCTCAACGAAGTCGCAAGCCTTGAGTTTTAAGGCGTTACCGCCGTTGTCGCTGTATATCCATATCCCGTGGTGCGTGCGCAAATGCCCGTATTGCGATTTCAACTCACATGAGATGCGGGGCATGCCCTCGCCACAGCCAGAGGGCAGTATCCCCGTTGCCCTGGAACGGCAATACGTCGCGGCGCTGGTGCGCGACCTGGAAATGGCGTTGCCGCAAATCTGGGGGCGTAGAATCTACACGGTGTTTTTCGGCGGTGGCACGCCCAGCTTGTTGAGCGGCGATGCGATCACGGAAATATTGCGCAATGTGCGTATGCTGTTGCCGTTGAGCGGCAGCGCGGAGATCACGCTGGAGGCTAACCCCGGTACGGTGGAAGCCGGTAAATTCGCGGCTTTCCGCGATGCGGGTGTGAACCGCCTGTCGATGGGCATACAAAGCTTCAACGATGCACACCTGCAAGCCTTGGGGCGCATCCACTCGGCGGATGAGGCGCGCCGCGCCATCGGGATCGCGCGGCAGTATTTCGACAACTTCAATCTCGACCTGATGTACGCGCTGCCCAAACAAACGCTGGATGAGGCCTTGCGGGATGTGCAGACCGCGCTGTCATTCGCGCCGGATCATCTGTCTTGCTATCACCTCACACTTGAGCCGAATACGCTGTTTCACCGCAATCCGCCGCCCTTGCCGGACGATGACGCGAGCGGCGAGATGCAGCAGCGCATCGAGGAATTGCTGGCCGCACACGGCTACGAACATTACGAGACTTCGGCTTTCGCGCAGCCGGGCCGCGCTGCCCGCCACAATCTCAACTACTGGAAGTTCGGTGACTATTTGGGCATAGGCGCGGGGGCGCACAGCAAGCTGAGTTTTCCGGATAAGATCATCCGACAGGTGCGCTATAAACAGCCGCAAGCCTATATGCAGCAGGCCGCCAGGGATGCCGCGATACAAACCGAGAGCCAGGTGACGCGGGAAGAGTTGGCGTTTGAATTCATGCTCAACGCGTTGCGCTTGAACGCAGGCTTCGAGGCGACGTTGTTCGCCGAGCGCACCAGCCTGTCCCTGCTGGATATTCAGCGCGAATTGAATGAGGCGCAGCAGCGCGGGCTGTTATTCAGGGATCACCGGCGCATCGCGCCCACGACTATGGGGCAACGTTTTTTGAACGACTTGCTGGAGCTTTTTCTGGCAGACAAAAATTAACCGGGTTACGGCCTCATCGGTTGGCGGATCGGCCACCTCGCTCAAGCTGTGCGGCCGTTGCGGGCATCGCTTTCGACTTCAGCCGCGGGGTGCTTGCAGTGGCAGACCCAGGCATCCTCCGGGTAGAGGTTGCACTAAGCGATTTTTTTGAATACCAGATCCCACACGCCGTGCCCCAATTTGATACCGCGTTTTTCAAATTTGGTGAGCGGGCGATACGCGGGACGCGTTGCATAACCGCTTGCGGTGTTTTGCAGCAAGGGCTCCGCGTCCAATACCCTCAGTGCTTGTTCGGCATAGTCCTGCCAATCGGTGGCGGCATGCAGGTAGCCGCCGGGTGTGATTTTTTGTGCCAATGCGGCGATGAACGGTGCTTGGATCAGACGGCGTTTGTTGTGGCGCGCCTTGTGCCACGGGTCGGGGAAAAAGATGTGCACGCCATCCAGCGAGCCATCGCCCAGCATATCGCGCAACACCTCCACCGCATCGTGCTGGATGATGCGGATGTTGGTGATGGCTTGCGCATCGATCAGCTTGAGCAGATTGCCCACGCCAGGGGTATGTACTTCCAGGCACAGGTAGTCGTTTTCGGGATGAGCCAGCGCGATGGCCGCAGTGCTGTCGCCCATGCCGAAACCGATCTCCAGGATTTTGGGTGCGCTGCGCCCGAAGGCTTGCGTGAGGTCTAACGGTTGCGCGGCATAGGGAATGCCGAAGCGCGGCAACCAGGTCTCGACAGCGCGCTGCTGAGCGGGCGAGACGCGGCCCTGGCGGCGCACGAAGCTGCGGATGTGACCATGGCTGCTCGGCTGAACGTCAGCTGCGCTTGCGCCGGTCTGCGCAACCGTGTTGTGGCGATCGCCCGGTTCTGTGGTGACCGTCATTTGCTTAACCGCGTGTGGTAGCGATGATGCCCGCTGTCGGTGAGCTGGGGCTGGCGCTGTAAAGTTTTTTCGGCATGCGCCCGGCGAGGTAGGCCGAGCGGCCTGCTTCCACCGCTTGTTTCATGGCACGCGCCATCAGCACGGGTTGTTGCGCACCTGCGATCGCGGTGTTCATCAACACCCCCGCACAGCCCAACTCCATCGCGATGGCGGCGTCGGAAGCCGTACCCACGCCCGCGTCGACGATCACCGGGACGCTGACTCTATCCATGATGAGTTGCAGATTCCACGGATTCAGGATGCCCATGCCGGAACCGATCAGGGAAGCGAGCGGCATGATCGCCACGCAGCCGATGTCTTCCAGTTGTTTCGCGATGATGGGGTCGTCCGAGGTGTAGACCATCACCTGGAAGCCTTCTGCCACCAGCGTTCTTGCGGCGGCTAGGGTCTCGATCACATTGGGGTACAGCGATTGCGGGTCGCCCAATACCTCGAGCTTGACCAGGCTGTGCCCGTCCAATAATTCGCGCGCCAGACGCAGGGTGCGCACCGCATCCTCGGCGGTGTAGCAACCGGCGGTGTTGGGCAGCAGCGTGTATTTCGACGGCGGCAAGATTTCCAGCAGGCTCGGTTCGTTGGGGTTTTGCCCGATGTTGCTGCGGCGGATCGCGATGGTGATAACCTCCGCGCCGCTGGTTTCAATCGCCGCCTGGGTCTCGGCAAAATCCTTGTATTTCCCGGTGCCGACCAGCAGGCGCGAGTGGTAGGTCTTGCCTGCGATAATTAATGTGTCATTCATTTTGTTTTCCTGGTTCTCGAGGATGGGGGCAGCGTGCAGCAAGGGGCGCGGCTATCCCCCGCCAACAGCCACCACCACTTCCAGTTGGTCGCCATCCGCGAGTTGCTGGGTGGTGAAGGTGCTGCGCGGCACGATTTCGCCGTTGCGTTCCAGCGCGATGCGTTTGCCGGTGTAGCCCAGTATTTCGATCAGCGCGGCAACGTTGATGGATACGGGGAGTTGGCGGCTTGCGCCGTTGATGCTGACGGTAATCACGTTTAATTTAGTGCCCAATTGGATATGCTGCGATGATGTTGGTAAGCGGGACTCTCGTATGCGGCTTGCGACTCTGCCATACGGAGTACGCCCGCGAGTGGGGCGATTTTACGTGGGTTGCCGGCATTACTCAACTTTGCCGTGCGTCGTGGGCTGATAAGGCTGGCTTGGGGCGGTAATGTCG
Organism: Gallionella sp.; assembly: GCA_013043965.1. GTDB lineage: Bacteria > Pseudomonadota > Gammaproteobacteria > Burkholderiales > Gallionellaceae > Gallionella. Next base: position 29,431 of record JABEVF010000155.1, read on the forward strand.
CACAGTCATCGGGTAAGGCCGCATCCCTACCGTCCAGCGCTACTCAAACTGCACCTCGTCACTGAGCCCGCCTGCACTTGACGAGGGTTATCTCATTTGGTGAATTCCAGATACTCGGCTATCGAGATCGAAACCGGTTTGGAATCGATTTCTCGCGTAAGCGCACGCGCGGCTTCTATCTTGGATGCGGACATTTTGGCGGCAAGTTTGTCTCGGTTGGACGCGGCGGTATTGTTGCCGGACGCATCCGTCTTCGCAGAGAGATTGAACAGTGCATACGCTATGACGCTATCCTGCGTCACGCCCTGTCCGTTGGCATACATGATCCCCAGATTGTCCTGCGCGGCCGCATTACCCTGATCCGCTGCCTTGCTGATCCACATATCCGCTTGGCCGTAATCCTGCGCTACGCCTTGGCCTTTGATGTACAGAAGCCCCAGGTTGGATTGCGCGGCAGCATAACCCTGGTCTGCCGCTTTGCGATACCACAGGGCCGCCTGCGCGTAATCCTGCGCCACGCCCTGCCCGTTGGCGTACATGGCACCCAAATTGGACTGCGCGGCAGCGAATCCCTGGTCCGCCGCCTTGCGATACCACAGCACCGCCTGCGTATCATCTCGCGGCACGCCTTCGCCTTTGGCGTACATGGCACCCAAATTGGATTGCGCTTCCGCATTACCCTGATGCGCCGCTTTGCCGATCCACAGGGCCGCCTGCGCGTAATCTTGGCTCACACCTTGGCCTCTGGCGTACATGGCACCCAAGTTGGACTGCGCTTCCGCATTACCCTGATACGCGGCCTTGCGATACCACAGGGCCGCCTGCGCGTAATCCCGCGCCACGCCCTGCCCGTTGGCGTACATGATTCCCAAGTTGTATTGCGCTTCCGCGTACCACTGATCCGCGGCCCTGCTGATCCATTGATAGGCCTGCTTATCATCCCGCGCTACGCCTTGGCCTTTGATGTACATGAGCCCCAGGTTGGACTGCGCGGCAGCAAACCCTTGGTCCGCCGCCTTGCGATACCACAGCACCGCTTGCGCATCATCCTGAGCCACGCCTTTGCCGATGGTGTACATGACACCCAGGTTGTATTGCGCGTCAGGGTGACCCTGGTCTGCCGCCTTGCGATACCACTGCGCCGCCTGCGCGTCATCCTGAGCCACGCCTTTGCCGATGGCGCACATAAGCCCCAAGACGTACTGTGCGGCCGGATATCCCTGGTCTGCCGCCTTGCGATACCACTGCGCCGCTTGCGCGTCATCCTGAGCCACACCTTGACCGTTGGCGTACATGACACCCAATGTGTACTGCGCTATCACATCGCCGGATTCCGCAGCTTGTTGCAGCTGTTCCGGATAAAGGGCGTCTGCTCGAGAGGCCTGGTCGGCCGATTGCCTGATCTGTGCTTCATCGATTGTGAACGCCTGCGCTGCAAGCGAAACCAGCATCGTGGCTACAGCAACTGTGAATATTGAAATTGGTTTTTTGATATTCAAGCTTTAACTCCCGTAGTGGATGTTTCTCCAGTGAAAAATCAACCTCTAACGGCCTGTGAGACACGGATGATTTACGCATGTTCCTGCGATTGGGCCGCATGAATAAAAATTAATTTTGTAAGGAATTGTTAGGTGCGATCCCAGTCGTTGCCCGCTCTGCCGGCAACGACTGGGGGTCTTGGGTTCTCATCCCGGTAGCCGATGATTGCACCCCGATAAACCCCTGTCGCTTTTGTCGGGGCTGCAATACTTGAGTGTTGCGAATAGTCGTTTGCAGGAAACCAGAGCGGCAACAGGGAGTGCCGCTGCGTGTTAACCCCAATCGCCCCCGCCAACGTCTGAGCTGTTATCGGCGACGCTTGAACTGTCGCTCCAAGACGAGTTATCGGCGATACCGAAATCTGAACCGCCCATGTCATTGGAGGAGTTCCCCCATGAGTCTGCAACGGGCGTCGCGCTGTCAGCGGTGTTGCGTCCCCCGTCCATGAAGTGATGGGCCAGCGCTTCACCTGCCACCATGCCCACGCCAACCGCAGCACCGGTAGCCAGTCCCCCCATGATGCCGCTGCCTATCCCGCCACCGGCAGGCCCCATCGGTGCCATGCCGCCACCATAGGGCTGCATGGGGGATCCCGGAGTGTTTTGCATGCCCGGCTGATAGTTGCTTGGGAACGTGGCGCGGTTACGCGAATTCATCGCGCGCATCACGAGAACGATAGCCGTGATCGCACCGATCCCGAGCAACAGCATACCCCAGGGGAAACTGTTACCCGACTCGGCCGGATAGCTGCTGACAGGAGACTGGCGGTGGGCAGCGGCAATCCGGATTTTCAAATCCTGTACGGCTTGCGGATTGGCAAATGACAAATCGGGTTTCAAGCGTTCAGCGTTGTTCAGCTCGTCCTCGGCCTGCCCTAACCGACCTTGCTTGGCTAACAGCTCAGCCTCGACAAAATGGGCTTTCGCGCTGTTGGGATGTTCCTGGAGAACTTTATCCATCATCCTTTGCGCATCATCCAGTCTGCCCGCATGGGCCGCTTGATAGACCTGGTCCAGGGTTGGGGAATTATCCGCAAACGCAACGCCATTCGAGCAGCACATTGCAGCCAACAAAATAAAAACGTAAGTGACATTCTTTAACATTTCAACTCCTCCATTAAATTTCTGGCCATGTTCGGCCTCTCCACAATCCGGGTTATCTGCTTGCGTCTCACATGATCCACCTTGTTTTCTTGCTGGTGTCCCAGGGGTCTGCTTTTCACTCGGCATCAGACCAAGCAAACTCCCCATAAGTTCAAGTATGACTCACGGCGTGTCGTTGAACCAACGATGCCGATTGGGACCAAGGATCATTCTGTCACCTGTTGCGTGAGGCTACACATGGGTAATCGGGTTTGATGACGGGGAAAGACTATCCCATTTCGGGGGCTCGATGAACTTACCCTGAAAATTCTACGGCACCTAACAATTCCTTACAAAATGAATTTTTATTCATGCGGCTCGGTCGCGCGACCATGCTTAAATTGCAAGCGTCGTGTTGCGGTCAGCGGGGAATCCCCCATGGTGTCGAGGTGTATCGGTTCGTATCAAATAATATTGGCTTAAGGCGGCGATGATTGAATGTGCCGACTAGACCTCCCCGGTGTCAGACCCCGACTTTTAAAATTCTAAGGAGCTATTGATGAAAAAAATCCAGCACATGA
>JABEVF010000156.1 GCA_013043965.1 Gallionella sp.
AGCAAAGGCAAAAGGGAAGTTTGTAGCGCGCCAGCACATACAGCAAAGAAGAACTCGCTAATTCGCAACAACAAGGAATGCAAATGAACATTTCATTGGTGATCTTACTTATCGGGATAGGGCTGGTGGCGGGTATAGCGTCGGGGTTGTTTGGCATTGGCGGGGGAATCCTGATCATTCCCGCGCTCGTATATTTGGCAGGGTTCACTCAACACCAAGCCACCGGAACAAGCCTGGCAATATTATTGCCCCCGGTAGGTCTGGCTGCGGTATTCGAATATTATCGCCATGGCAGTGTCGATATCAAATCTGGACTGATCGTTGCCGCCGCATTATTCGTCGGGGGAGGGATAGGCGCAGTGCTCGCAAACCATATATCCGGACCACACCTTAAGCTGTCTTTCGGTATTTTCGTGCTCTGCTTGGGTGCATATATGGTTTTTACCAGCCTGATTGAGCCTTCGAAGATATAAGCCCTACTAATGGCAAGCCACTTTCTTCAATTCGCTGGCGGGAAAGTCTTTTTGCAATCCGGCCAGTTTATCGGCGGTCTGCGCATCGATTGCATTGAATACGAACACCGTGGCTTTGAGCTTGCTGGCCCGCTCACCTATCTTCGCGCTGCGAACTTCTTTAGCAACCAGGCTTTCCAGAAATTTCTGCGCGGCATCTTCGGTCTTGAACACGCCCAGCGAGATCGCGTGCTGCCATTCACCCGCCTCCTGCACCACAAAATACTCTTCGACTCCGCGCGTTTTGAGCTGTTCTATCTTTTGGTTGATGCTGGCTTTGTTTTTGAGCGGCGGGATGTATACCCAGTAGCCGATGTTGTACTCGATAGGTCGCTGCGATAATTTCTCGCCCAGTTGCAACCGCGCCAACGCCTCGTTGGCGCGGCTCAGATCGGTGCCGGAGAAATCGCTCCACTCCATGCAGACCGCCACTGGTTTTTCTGTCGGTGGCGTTAAGGTCGTGGCCATGCTGGGAGATGAAACCGGCAATGAAGCGGCTTGGGCAGGTCCGTCGAGCAAGCGTATCTTGGCTTCGTTCAGGGCAGGCTGCGCGACCACAGCCGTCCCATCGTTCAACAGGTCGCCGCGCATCACCGCGAACACCGCCAGATTGAGCACCAGAAATATCCCGAACACCACTTTCATGACATTGCCTCCCGAGCAATTAACTTGAGTCCCTGCAACACCAAATCTGCCACCGGATAGACCGGCAGCTTAATCAATTCCAATAACGGTTGCGCCGCCCCTCCGCTCAACAACACCGGTGCTTGCGCATCACCCAACAACTCGTGCTGGCGCTGTATCGCGCCGCAGGTGGCCTGCAGCGCGCCGCTCCATAGCGCATCGGCGGTATTCACCGGGAAGGCGGCGTATTTACCCGCGCCCTGTTGCAGTCGCGCCGCCGTGGCGACGACACTGCTTTGCATCAACGCGATTCCCGGCAGGATCAATCCGCCCAGGAACTCACCGTTGTCCGACAGCGCGTCTATCGTAGTGGCGGTGCCGCAATTTACCACCAGAGTGGACTTGCCGATGCGATGCCAGGCCGCGATCAAAGCCGCCCATCGGTCACAGCCCAATTGCTCGGGTGACGGGTAGCCATTGCTCACCCCGCATTGTTTTTTTTGCGCGCTGACGAACCGCGCTTGCCAGCCGCGCGACGCGCAAGCCGCCTGGATATGCCGCGCCACTTCCGCGCCCGCCACATTACTCGCCCACACTTCGTTCACGGCGGGCAGATGCGCCACCCGCGCGACTAGGGTATGCGCCTGATCGCTGGGCACAGCGGCCAGGTGCAACCACTCCTCACCAGCCAGCAGCGCCCATTTGATACGTGTGTTGCCGGCATCGATCAACAGCTTCATCACACACCCACTTCGCCGGAGCTGAAACTGCGCATACCTTGGGCGGTCGCCACACGCAACTCGCCGGTGTCGCTCACACCGCGTACGATGCCGGTTATCACACTGCCATCCGGCAGATGCAGGCTGATCGCCGCGTCCTGCCGCGCGTGGTGGCTCTCCCACTCGTCGCGCAGATTGGCAAAGCCCAGTCGCGCGAACTCATCCAATACCGCGGCCAGTTCTTGCAGCAGCGCGGCCAGCAATTGATTGCGCCCCGGCATCCGCTCGCACACTTGATCCAACGCGCTCGATGCCTGGTCTATACGCTGCTCCAGATGCAAGGGCAGGGTGCAATTCACGCCTATGCCAATCACCACCGCGCACGGCCCCAGCATATCCCCCTGCGCCTCGATCAACACCCCGCCCATCTTGCCGTGTGCGGTCAGCACATCGTTGGGCCATTTCAACCGCACACCCTGCGCAGCGAATCTTTGCAACGCCCGGACGATGCCCAGTCCCACCGCCAGACTCAATCCGGACAAGGCGTTCAGGCCGCAGTCGAAACGCCACAGCACGGAAAAGGTCAGCGCGTTGCCCAGACCGGAATGCCAGGCGCGCCCCCGGCGTCCGCGTCCGGCGGTTTGCAGCTCCACCGCCAGCACCGACCCACCGGGCGCCCCCTGGGTCGCACGGTGCAACAACAGGGCATTGGATGAAGTGGCTTGCTGAAGGATCTCCAGCTGGAAGCGCGGGGCAACCCCGGCCAAGGCCAGACGTATCTCTTGCGCATCCAAGGGATGCCAAGGTTGGGTTAACCGATAACCGCGCCCGTGTACGCGCTGCAACGCGATGCCGAACGCTTCGACCTCCACCAGCGCGTTGAACACACTGGCGCGTGATACCCGCAAACATTGCGCCAACCATCCGCCCGAATGGAATTCGCCATCACCCAACAACCCCAGCAACTGCCAGGCTCGCAGCCCCAACTCGCGGCTCACTTCGGCATCCCCTCGACTAGGGGTGATGAGGTGTCAAGAAATGCCAATATCTGTTCGCGCTGCGCCAGCGCGTCCCGGTAACCCAAATCGATCACCGCATTGCAGAATTTCTGTTCCGAAAGCAAATAACTGACCAGCGACGTGCCACTGTGCTGCCTGACACCGACCAGCCGCAACAACACGCGTATCGTCCAGGGCAGCTCTTTGGCATAACGTTCGGCGATCTTTTCCAGCGACTGACTGGGCGAAATGGACAACACCTCAACGTATCTCAAATTCAGCTTATCCCGCATCGCTTCAGGCAAGGCAGTCACCAGCTGGTTGATCTGTCGCACCCGCTCCAAGTCGACTTCCATGCTGTCGAGAAAAATGCTGTTCAAAGCATGGCCGGCGATGTGCGCAAGCGACGGATAAGCACCGATGTTCTCACGTTTAGCAGGATCGTAATCCTCGTCATGGCTCACGCCGACCACCAGCACCCGCGTCGCGCCCAGATGCAGCGCGGAGCTGACCGGGGCAATCTGGCGCATCGAACCATCGCCGAAGTATTCGCGGTTGATGAGCACCGCCGGAAAAATAAAAGGGATCGCGGACGAAGCCAACAAGTGCTCCATCTTGATCTGGGTGGGCACACCGATACGCCGCGTGCGCTTCCACGGCATGATGTCTTTTACACCCTGGTAGAACGTCACCGACTGCCCCGAACCATAGCCCGAGGCCGTGACGCTCAGCGCGTACAACAGCCCCGCATCTATACTGTGCTGTATCTTCTCGCAGGGCAGGACTTCTTCCAGCAACTCTACCAGCGGTGAATTATCCAGCAGGGAGATTTGCTTGGGCATGCGAAAACCCAGCATACCCATGAGCAAGCCTGACAACCACAACAAGCTGTTATTGAACACCCCGACAGCATCGGTGCGGTACACCTGATTGGCGTGGAAGTTACGCCAAATATTGTGCGTATAGCGCACCCCCTTGCGAAAACTCTGCGCGTTCACCGCCAACGCGGTCGCATTCAACGCACCCGCCGAGGTGCCGCAAATAATAGGGAAGGGATTATGCGCATGGCGCGGCAAGAACTCGGCGACCGCTTTGAGCACGCCCACCTGATAAGCGGCCCGCGCGCCGCCTCCGGTCAAGACCAGACCAATGCGATGCTCCATCAGCTATTCTCCCAACTTTCTTATGCCGCGCGCACCGAATTCAACGCATCCTGCAACGTTTCTTCGGGCAAAGTATTGAGCACTTCGGACAAATTGTCAGCGGCATTCATGGCCGTATCCGACATGCTCTCGGGATCGCTATGCGCGATGTAGATCGCCGCCGCTCCGACCACTTTCAGCAGATTGGCGCGCTCCGCCATCAGCATTTCGACTTGCTCGCCCAACAACGCGATCTCATTTTTATTCATGTTTCTCTTCCTGGTGTGTTTTTACGCTGGCGACTGCCAGCGCACTCATGTTGACGATACGCCGTACCGTCGCGGTTGAAGTCAGTATATGCGCCGACTTGTTCGCGCCCAACAAAACCGAACCTATCGTGACACCGTCCCCCGATGTCATCTTGAGCAGGTTATACGCGATGTTTGCGGCAGCCAGATTCGGCATGATCAGCAGGTTGGCGACGCCCTTCAGGCGCGAACTCGGGAAAGCCTCGTTGCGCAAACTTTCCGACAACGCCGCATCACCGTGCATCTCGCCCTCGACTTCCAGCTCCGGTGCCAGCTGCTCCAGCAACTCGCGCGCGCGGCTCATCTTGCGCGCCGATTCATCGTCATGGCTGCCGAAATTGGAATGCGACAACAGCGCGACTTTCGGGATCAGCCCGAAGCGGCGTATTTCGGCTGCCGCCAGCAAAGTCATCTCCGCCACTTGCTCGGCCGACGGGTCGACATTCACATGGGTGTCACATATAAACAACACGTACTTGGGCAACAGCAACACATTCAGCGCCGCATACACGCTGCCGACCGCGCTGTGGCCGATGACCTCGTCGATATAGCGCAAATGCCTGATGGGCAGGGAGACCGTGCCGCAGAGCATCGCGTCTGCATCGCCCATGCGCAGCAGCATCGCGGCAATCAGCGTATTGCGGCTGCGCATCTCGCGCTTGGCCGCATCCAGCGTCACCCCGTGGCGTTGCCGCAGCCGGTGATATTCATTGCAATACTTGCGGTAGCGCGGGTCGTCTTCGGGGTTCACCAATTCAAAATCCACGCCGGCGCGGATGCGCAAGCCATCCTTGGCGATGCGGCTCGCTATCACCGCCGGGCGGCCCACCAGGATAGGATAAGCCAATCCCTCATCCACCACGGTTTGCACCGCGTGCAGCACACGCCAGTCTTCACCTTCCGCATACACCAGGCGTTGCGGGGATTTTTTGGCGGCATCGAACACCGGCTTCATGATCATGTTGGAGTGGTAGACGAAACCGGCCAACTGCTCGCGGTACGCAACCATGTCGGTGATGGGCCGTTCCGCCACGCCGCTATCCATCGCGGCTTGTGCCACCGCCGGCGCGATGCGCAAGATGAGGCGCGGATCGAAAGGCTTGGGAATCAAATAATCCGCGCCGAACGACAGGTTTTCATCGCCGTACGCCAGCGCGACCTCATCGGACTGTTCCGCCCCGGCCAGCTCGGCGATGGCATGGACGGCGGCGCGCTTCATCGCTTCGTTGATGGTGCGCGCCCCGACATCCAGCGCGCCGCGGAAGATATAGGGGAAGCACAGCGCGTTATTCACTTGATTCGGATAATCGGAACGCCCGGTGGCCAATATCGCATCGGGTCGCGCGGCTTTGGCCAATTCCGGCAAAATCTCGGGGGTCGGATTCGCCAACGCGAAAATGAGCGGCCTATCGGCCATCAGCATGACCATCTCGGGCTTCAGCACACCTCCGGCTGAGAGACCAAGAAACACATCGGCTCCCGCAATCACCTCGCCCAGCGTTCGCGCGGAAGTTTCTGTCGCATAGCGCGCCTTGTTGTCATCCATCTCCGCGACGCGCCCCCGATACACCACGCCCTGAATATCGGTGACGGTGATGTTCTCCATGCGCACGCCCAATCCCACCAGCATATCCAGACAGGCCAATGCCGCCGCCCCCGCACCCGATGCGACCAGTTTGATTTTGGCGATGTCTTTGCCCACCACTTTGAGTCCGTTGAGCAAGGCCGCGCCGACGATGATGGAAGTACCGTGCTGGTCGTCGTGGAACACCGGTATCTTCATGCGCTCGCGCAGCTTGCGCTCGATATAGAAACACTCCGGAGCTTTGATGTCTTCGAGATTGATGCCGCCAAAAGTCGGCTCGAGCGAGGCGATGATGTCCACCAACTTGTCGGGATCGCGCTCGTCTATCTCCAGATCGAACACATCGATGCCGGCGAATTTCTTGAACAGCACGGCTTTGCCTTCCATCACCGGTTTGGCCGCCAGCGGGCCTATCGCGCCCAGCCCCAACACCGCCGTACCGTTGCTGATCACCGCCACCAGGTTGCCCCGCGCCGTGAGGTTGCGCGCCTCGGCAGGATTGTCCACGATAGCCTCGCAAGCCGCCGCCACCCCCGGCGAATACGCCAATGCCAGATCGCGTTGTGTGATCATCGGCTTGGTGGCGTGCATGGCGAGCTTGCCCGCCGGGGCAAGGCGATGATATTGCAGCGCCGCTTCGCGCAATTGCTTGTCCATGATGGTCCGTCGATCATAAATTCAAATATCGGGCCGATTATAGCCCAGCACATCCGTGCTGATAGTCGAGCAGACATAATTCCCCGCACCCTCTGTTAAAATGCGGTCCATTCATTTCAAATGAGCGTTATGCAACCATTACATCTGGCCGGGGGAGAACACGCGGTATTGCTGATACACGGCCTGCAAAGTAGCCCCGCAGAATTGCAACCGCTCGCCAAACGCCTCAATCAGGCGGGCTACACCGTGCATGCCCCACACATCCGCGGTTATGGCTTCGAGCATGGCGACACGCCGCACTCCGTCACCCCCTGGCAAGAATGGCACGCGAGCGTGCGAGCCGAATTCCTGGCGCTCAAAGAACAGCACAAGAGCGTGTCCATGGGCGGGCTATGCATAGGCGCGGTGTTGTCGCTCAGCGTCGCCGCCGAGCAGGGCGATGCCGTCGCCGCATTGACCTTGCTGGCAACCACGCTGTGGTACGACGGCTGGAGCATCCCCTGGTATCGCTTCATGCGTTACGTCGGCTATTACACCCCGTTCCGCTATACCTATACTTACCGTGAACGCGAGCCTTTCGGCCTGAAGAACGAACAGCTGCGCAAATGGATCGCCAGAGAAATGAGCCACAAGGACTCCACCATCGTGGGCGCGACCCAGCTCAATTTGCCCGCTGTGCACGAGGCGGAACGCATGATCGCGTCGGTCAAAAAGTCATTGGCCAAAGTGACCGCGCCCGCCATCATCATCCATGCCGAGGAAGATGACGTTTCCTCGCCGCGCAGCGCCCGCTTCGTGGCCGCGAACATCGGCTCCAGGATCAAAGAAACGGTCATCCTGCACAACAGTTACCACATGATAACCGTCGACAACGACAGGGAACAGGTCGCCGCCGACACCATACGTTTCTTCGCCGCCGCACAAAATTCCGCATCAGGGCCGTGCTGAAAACCGGATCAAATTTCTGTTACAATCCGACCGCTATTTATTGAAGGTCGATCATAACCATGAGCTCATTGCAAACTATACAACGCATGATGGTCGAGCAATTCGATCTCAAGCTCGAAGACCTCACACCCGATGCGCAACTGGAAGGACTGGGGATAGATTCGCTGTCGGTGATTGAATTCATGTTCAACCTCGAAGACGAATTGAAAATCAAACTCACCGATGAGCGCGTCGAACTCAAGACCGTGCAAGACGTGGCGAGCGTCGTCGACAAACTTATCGCCGAACAACGCGGCAAGGCCTAGTCCCGCTCCATGGCCCGGCGCGTTGTCATCACTGGTTTAGGGATCATTTCTCCGCTCGGCAATCACCCGACAGAATTCTTCAGCCGTCTCATGGCCGGACATTCCGGCATCAAAAGACTGCAATCCCGCTTCGTCGAACAACTCACCATCCGCATCGGTGCGCCGGTGGACGACTTTAATCCGTCCGAGCATTTCTCCAAGATGCAACTGACCGGCATCGAACGTTTCAGCCAGTTCGCGCTGGTCGCGGCGGCTCAAGCGGTCGCCGATGCGCGACTGGCATTAAGCCCGGAAGAGCAGACCCGCTCCGGGGTGTGCATGGGTTCGTGCATGGGCGGCGCGGGAACGCTGGAAGACGGTTATATCGAAATACTGCAGCATGAAACACAGCGCATCAAACCGTTGTCTGTCCTGCTCAGCATGAACAATGCGGCAGCCTCGCACATCTCCATCAAATACGGCTTGCAGGGCCCTAACGTCACGTATGCGACGGCCTGCGCGTCTTCGGCGATCGCCATAGGCGAAGCCTACCGCCAGATCAAACACGGCTACTGCGATGTGATGCTGGCGGGCGGCGCAGAAGCGATGCTCACGCTGGGCGCGATGAAAGGCTGGGAAGCCTTGCGCACACTGGCGACAGAGGATGAGCTGGATGCGGGTGCCTCGTGCAAACCGTTCGCCAAAGATCGCAGCGGCCTGGTGCTGGGCGAGGGGGCCGCGGTACTGGTATTGGAAGAGGCCGAACGCGCGGTCAAACGCGGCGCACACATTTATGCCGAACTGGCGGGCTATGACTGCTCATCGGATGCCAGGCATATCACCAAACCGGATGCGCCCGGGCAGAGCCGCACCATCGTGAAAGCCTTGCAGGATGCGGGTTTGCAACCACAGGACATCGGCTACATCAACGCCCACGGCACGGCCACCTTGGCTGGCGACGTGCAGGAGACGCTGGCGATCAAACAAGTGTTCGGCGCGCACGCCGGCAACGTCCCGGTCAGCTCGACCAAGTCCATGCACGGCCACCTGATGGGCGCCACGGGCGCGGTGGAATTCCTGGCCGCCGTGCTGGCACTCGAAAATCATTCCATTCCCCCCACCATCAACTTGCACCATCCCGATCCCGAATGCGATCTGGACTATGTCCCCAACCAGGGGCGTGCAGGTTTGCAACTCAACGCGGTGATGTCTAACTCGTTCGCGTTCGGCGGCACTAACGCGGTGCTGATCGCGAAGCGATTTTCTGGTTAACTGGTCGGTGCAGCAAAACAACCACGACAACTTCGCCGGTCTACCACCGGCGAAATCGCTTTGAATTTGAGCAAGCTCCCTACCCTACCAGCCGCAACACCCTCAACGTCCGCTCTCTGACCGCATGCAACAGCGGCACGTTCTCATCCAGCGATTCGCCATACGACGGGATCATCTGTTTCAGTTTGGCCTGCCATTCGTCGCTGGCGATGCGCTGGGGGTAGCAGCGTTCCAGCACCTCTATCATCGCTTGCACCGAAGTAGACGCGCCGGGTGATGCGCCCAGAAGTGTTGCGAGCGTGCCGTCCCGCGCGGTGACGATCTCGGTGCCGAATTCCAGCTTGCCGCCTTTGCTGTCGCACTGCTTGATGATCTGCACGCGCTGCCCGGCGGGAGCCAACACCCAATCCTCCTCGCGCGCTTCCGGAAAGAAATTCCTGAGCGCGCCGACGCGTTCCTTGTGTGTGCTGAACGCCTCGGCAATCAAATAGCGCATCAGGTCGATATTGTCTATCGCCACCGCCATCATGGGTTTGAGGTTGCCGGATTTGAGCGAGGCGAGCACATCGAACATCGAGCCTTCTTTCAAGAATTTCCCGGTGATACTGGCAAACGGTCCGAACAGCATGACCGGCTCGCCATCTATGATGCGCGCATCCAGATGCGGCACGGACATCGGCGGTGCGCCGGTCGGTGCTTTGCCATATACCTTGGTTTTATGGCGTTTGACCACCTCAGGATTCTTACAGATCAACCACTGTCCGCTGACCGGGAACCCGCCATAACCTTTGGCTTCCGGTATTTTGGATTTTTGCAGCAAGGGCAGCGCGCCGCCGCCAGCGCCGAGGAATACGAATCCCGCATCTATGCTGCTTATCGTATCGCCATGATGGTCTTGCACCCGCACCCGCCAGCGGCCATTCGGCTGCTGTTTCAACCCCACGATGCTGTGGCTCAACTTGAGCTCGAAGTTCGCCTGTTTGTTTAGCGACTTGACCAGGCTGCGCGTCAGATACCCGAAATCCACGTCGGTGCCATGTTTGACCTGGGTGGCGGCGACCCTTTGCGCGGGGTCGCGCCCGTCCATCGCCAGCGGCATCCATGACCGCAGCACCGCAGGGTCTTCGCTGTATTCCATTTCATCGAACAAGTGATGTTTGCTGAGCTGCTCGAAACGCCGGCGCAAAAATGCCACGCCCTGCTCTCCCCACACCAGGCTCTGATGAACGATAGGGTTGATGAATTTACCGGGCGCGGGCAATTCGTGTTGTTCGACCAGGTAGGACCAGAACTGCAATGACACCTCATACGCGGCGTTGATCTGCAAAGCCTTGTCAATCACGACACTGCCGTCCGCCTGCTGCGGCGTGTAATTGAGCTCGCAGTAACCCGCATGGCCGGTTCCGGCATTATTCAAACCGTGCGAGCTCTCGTGCGCCACCTTGCTCAAACGCTCCACCATCACCACTTTCAACGAGGGGTCGAGGCGCGACAACAGCGTGCCCAGGGTGGCGCTCATCACGCCCGCGCCGACCAGCAACACATCCACTTGATTTTGTTTCATAACTCGTCAGCCCTTATTCTTTGCGCATCAGTTTACTTGGCTTATGGGTGTCTCTAGGCACGTATGCCAGCCAGCATTTTCTCCAGGCGTTTCACCGACACGATCACCGGCGTTTTTAATTCCTGCGCGAAGATGGACACGCGTAGCTCCTGCATCAGCCAGGTGAACTCATCCACACGCGGATCGGCCATGTGCGCCTGGCGCAGCTTTTGCATTGCCTGCGACAGCGGCTGAATCTGCGCCATGCACTGCGCGTCGCGCGCCGGGTTGGCGCGCAGCTTTTCGATGCGCAGATTGATCGCTTTTAGATAGCGGGGCAGATGCTGCAAACGTTCAAATGGCGTGTCCGCGATAAAGCGTTTATGCACCAAAAACTCCAGTTGCGCGCGCACATCCTGTGCCGCCTGCTGATGCACCTTGAGTTGGGGCAAGCTTTTTTGCAGCGCGTGATACTCGGTGAGTATGCCGCTTGCCAGCCGCGCGATCTCCTGCGCGATCAGCAGCAGACGGTTCTTCGCTTCCTTGCCGCGCGCGGTGAATTCCGCTTCGTTGACCGGCAAAGGATCGTTCAAACAGCATCGTTCGAAGGCCATTTCCAGTATCTGCTGCTGCAACTCCTGCGGCGTACCCAATGGCATGTACAACATGCCGAGCTTCTGCGCATCGGGCAGATTCTTCTCCATGTATTTGACCTGCTCCTTGAGCAGCAGCATGAACAGTCGGCGCAGCCCGCTGCGGTGCGCACTTTGCGCCGCAGCACGTGTGTCGAAGGCGCGCAAGATTACTGCGTCGTTATCGTCCACCAGCGCGTTGTATAACGTGACGCTCTGCCCGGCACGCTGCACCGCGCGCGTCTCGGAAAACTCGCCGAAACTCCACGCGGTGCAGCGTTGTTCGCTGGCCGCCACGCTGGTTTCCTTGGTCGCGGCGGCGATGACGGGTGCGGCGCGCGGCGCGAGCTCGGCATGCAGTTGCGCGAAGTTGCGCGACATGCCGAGTTGCCTCCCGTGCTCATCCAGCACGCGAAAATTCATCAGCAAATGTTGCGGCAATTGCTCTAAGCGGAACGCCTCCAGCGGTGCATCGAGTTGTCTCTGCTCGCGCAGGTAGCGCGCCAATGCCTGCAACAGCGGCGTGCCAGACGGCGGCACCTCGCGACAAAACGCCGCAGCGAAATCGGGAACCGGCACCAGGTTGCGGCGTATCTTTTGCGGCAGGGTCTTGATGAGTTGCACTACCTTTTCCGCCAGGATGCCCGGTATCAGCCATTCGCAGCGCGCTGCCGACACCTGGTTGATGAGTGCCAGCGGCACGGTAATCGTGATGCCATCATCATTCTTTCCCGGCGAGAAGTTGTAGCTCAACGCGAAACTGACGTTGTCGATCTTTAATTGCGGCGGGAATTTGTCGGTCGTGATGCCTTCCGCCTCGTGGCGCATCAGGTCGTCTTTTTTCAAATGCAATAGTTTCGCATCGGCGTGTTCGGCCTCTTTTCGCCAGGCTTCAAAAGTAGCACCGTTGTGGATATGCGCGGGTATGCGCTGGTCGTAAAAAGCGAAAATCAACTCATCGTCCACCAGCACATCAGGGCGACGCGCCTTGTGTTCCAGCGCTTCGATGTCGGCAATTAATTTCTGGTTGTGCGCGAAGAACGGCGCGCGCGTGTCGAATTCGCCGCCCACCAGTGCTTGCCGAATAAACACCACACGCGACTCCGCCACATTCATCGGCCCGTAATGCACGCGCTTCTTGGCGTTGAGCAGCAGGCCATGCAGCGTGCTGCGCTCGTATGCCGCCACTTGCGCGGACTTCTTCTCCCAATGCGGATCGAAATAATGGCGCTTGATGAGATGCGCGCCGACTTCTTCCAGCCACTCCGGCTCGATGCGCGCGAGACAGCGCGCGAACAGCTTGTGCGTCTCGACCAGTTCGCCCGCCATCACCCATTTAG
>JABEVF010000157.1 GCA_013043965.1 Gallionella sp.
CTTTGGCGTTATCAGGTCAAAACGGGTCGTTAGCTCAGCTGGTAGAGCAGCGGACTCTTAATCCGTTTGTCGCAGGTTCGATCCCCGCACGGCCCACCAATCATATCAATGCCTTACGTTTAAACAGCGTGAGGCATTGTTATTGGGTGGGCCACGAGTGGGGCAATCGCCAATCACACCAGCGTAGAAAGCCTCGATTTGAAAGCCTCGGTGAATCACCCCGAGTTTTGAGGGGGCTCCTAATCTTGAGAGAATGGAGCCATGAACAAATCAAACAAATATTCCCCCGAAGTTCGCGAACGCGCTGTCCGCATGGTGCAAGAGTATCGCAACGAGTACCCATCGCAATGGGTGGCCATTGAGTCGATTGCGCCGAAGATAGGCTGTGTTCCACAGACGCTGCACGATTGGGTGAAGAAGCACGAGATTGATACCGGCCTGCGTGACGGCATCACCAGCGAAGAGCGCGACCGCATCAAAGTCCTGGAGCGTGAGGTGAAGGTCCATTGTTTCGGGTCTAGCTCAGTCGTGATGCAGCATGGGATTTGCGCTTATTTGAAAAGCGTTCATTGGTGTCGGTTAAAATTGCGCACCGGGTAATCACCGGGTAATCTAGGATTTCAGGGAATGGATTGGATAAGTTTGTTTCTCCTGCTGTTGCTGGCCGCGCTAGCCTGGTTCTGGTTGGATAGTCTGCGCGCCCTCGAGGTTGCCAGGAATATCGGCAAGCGAGTTTGCAGCGATGCGAACGTGCAATTTCTAGACGACACGGTCGAAAACATCTCGCTGGCATTGGCGCGCGACAAGTCCGGGCACAGGGTATTGCGCCGTGGCTATCGTTTCGAATTCAGTGAGACCGGGAACACCCGGCTTGAAGGGCGGGTGATCTTGCTGGGTGACAAGACCGAGTCAGTGACGATGGAGCCCTACCAGATATTGCCCCGAACATAGGCTGCGCGTTCGGGTGACAGCATCCCCCTGCGTTTTTCTGCATCGCCGCGGCGGTTGTAACTTTGCGCCCGCGGCGTTTTGTGCATCTTAGGTAACCTCGGTTCCCGAAGCGCCCTGCCGTTTGCGGAACAGGGCTGCGAACGCCTCGAACTGTGCCGTCGGGAGCGGTTTGCTATAGTGGTATCCCTGTACCTCGTCGCACCCTTGTTCGCGCAGAAAAGCCATTTGTTCGGCGGTTTCCACGCCTTCGGCGATCGTTTGTAGGCCGAGGCTTTTTGCCATGCTGATGATCGCCGCAACGATGGCTTTGTCCTCCAGGTCGGTGCTGATGTCGCGAACGAAAGACTGGTCGATCTTGAGTTTGTAGACCTTGAATTTCTTCAGATAGTTCAGCGACGAATAGCCCGTGCCAAAATCATCTATCGACATGCGGATGCCGCGTTCATGCAAGTTGTCCATCACCGCGATCGCCCCCTGCGGGTCGTACATCGCTACGCCCTCGGTCAGTTCCAACTCCAGATGTTCGGCGGGTAACTGTGCCTCGTTGAGTATGCTGGTCACCAAATCGGGCAGGCTGGGGTGACGGAACTGCACAGCCGACAGGTTGACCGCAATGACCATAGCCGGGTGGCCCTCATCCATCCAGCACTTCAGCTGCTGCACGGCCGTGCGCAGTACCCATTCCCCGATAGGCAGAATCAGCCCGCTGTCTTCTGCGGCGGGAATGAATTCCGCCGGCGATACATTGCCCAGTTCGGGATGCTGCCATCTCAGCAAGGCCTCCGCCCCGATGATGCGCCCATCCCGCATGGACACTTGCGGCTGGTAATGCACTTGAAATTGGCCGCGTTCCAGCGCGTGGCGCAGCGCGTTGACCAATTGCAGGCTGCGTGTGGCGCGCGCCTGCATTTCTGCGGTGAAGAAACGGTAACAGTTCCGGCCATCCTGTTTGGCGCGGTACATGGCGGTATCGGCGCTCTTGGAAAGCGTTACGATGTCGGCGCCATCGCTCGGATAAAGAGAGATGCCGATCGATGCTGTCATGACGAAATCATATTGTTCGATCTGGTAGGGCTCGGCGATGGCATTCAGCAATTTTTGCGCAATTTGCGCTGCCCCGCGCGCATCGCTGCGGGGCAGCAACAAAATAAATTCGTCGCCGCCTAGGCGCGATACCGTATCCCCTTCTCGCAGCAGCAAACGCACACGCTTGGCTACCTCGACCAGAAAGGCATCCCCGATACTGTGGCCAAGCGTGTCGTTGATGTCCTTGAAACGGTCGAGATCGAGGAACATCACCGCCAGATATCCTCCGTTGCGCTTCGCCTGGCTGAGCGCATATTTGAGTTGGTCATCCAGTTGAATGCGGTTGGGCAATCCGGTGAGCGCATCGAAATTCGCCAGATATTGTATGCGCTCATCGGCGTTTTTCTGTTCGGTGATATCTTCTTTGATCCACAGGTAGTGAGTTATCTGCCCATCGGCATCACGCATGGGCGAGACGTATACCGACTCGATGTATTCGCTGCCGTCCTTGTGCTGATGGATGAGCTCACTCTGCCAACTATTCCCGTTGTGCAGATGCGCCCACATGTCGGCATAAATTTGCGGGGTCTTGCCGGGTTGCAACAGATGCGGGCTTTGCCCGATGATCTCGGCAAGGTTGTAACCCGTGGCCTTGACGAAAGCCGGATTGACATACTCGATGTTCGCATCGAGGTCGGTGATGATGATGGCATTGGGATTTTGTTCAACCACCTGCGACAGTTTGCGTAACTGGGTTTGTTCCTGCTTGCGCTCGGCCTCGGTGGTGAACCGATCCAACGCGTAGCTGACGTCCATTGCCATCTCGATCAATAAATTCTGTGCCGCCTCATCGAACGCATTCACCTCGGCGGTATACACGTTGAAAGTACCGATGGAGGCACCTTTGCGATGCAAGGGGAGCGAGGCTGAGGCACCCCACCCGAATCTTGCGCCGCGTTCATGCCAGAACGCCGTGGCCGGGTCATGCAGGAAATCCTGGCACCAGACGGGTCTATCTTCGCTGATAGAGATGCCGCTCGGGCCGTGTCCACTGGGTTTTTCGGCATCCGCCGAGATGTCTAGCCCATCTAGATAGGCGATGCCGGTGCCGAACGAAGCCACCGGCCTGACCATCCCGCTCGCCCCGTCCAGCATGCCTATCCACGCCATTTTCATGCCGCCGAAGTTGACCGCGTCGCGGCAGACCTGCGGCAACAACTCCGCCTCGCTGGTGCAGCGCACGATAGCCTGATTGCATTGGCTTAGCGCGGCGTAGAGATTGGTTAATCGCTGTACCTTGGCCTCGGCGACCTTGCGTTGCGTGATGTCCTGAACCATCGCCAGCAGCTTACCGTCCGGCATCGTGGTCAGACTCACGTCCGCCGCAAACACCGAACCGTCCTTGCGCCGCAAGCGCCACTCCCGGTGGTAATCGGATTGGGACTTGATCGCTTGCAACGCGGGCTGGATATACTGAACCTCCGACTGGGCAACGATGTCCTTGGCGCACAGCCCGATCAGCTCGTCGCGGGTGTAACCCAGCAGCCGGCATATGCCCGGATTGGCATCGAGATAGCAGCCGTCAGTATCGGCAATCAGGATGCCGTCCGGCGCGTACTCGAAAAGTTTGCGACCATACTGTTCGGACTCCGCCAGTTGCAGTAACTTATGTTCGAGCTTATGCACCAGCACTTGGTTGTATGCCTTGAGCAGCAAGGGTTCCTCGGCTGGCATTTGGCGGGCAGCAAGCCGCTGTGCGAGCGGGGCGGCGAGCACGGCCCGGATGCGCGCCATAAAGCTGGCCTGTTCGGCAGGCTTGACGATGAAGGCATCCGCACCCAGGTCCAAGGCGAGCCTTTCGTCCTCGGGAGCAGTATAGGTGGCGGTGTAGAACACCAGCGGGATATGCTTGAGCCGCGCATCCGCCTTCCATTCTCGGCACAACGTAAAGCCATCCATTACCGGCATCAGGATGTCGGTAATGACCAGGTCGGGCGGCGTCTGGCGCGCCTGGGCGAGTGCCTGCGCACCATCCAGTGCGGTGCCGACCCGATAATCGTGGCGCGTGAGCAGTACCTGGAGGAGATGGAGGTTCGCCTCTTTGTCATCCACGACCAGTATGTTCTGCATGGCGGTGTCCGTCAGCCGACGGCAAAACACGCCCGGCTGCGGGGGGGAGCCAGGCGGCAAGTTGGAGTGGCTTTTCCGACCCCACCCCGGTTATTAACAACTGAGCGTATTCTCATCAAATCTCACCTTCGTATTCGGTTCGCCCCGGAATTTTCCCCTCGAGGCAACGCCCAATGCGCCGTCAAAGGAGCGTGGGAGGCGAATCTCACTGCGACTGGTCTATACCAAGCTGGCGCATGTACTCTACCGCCCGGCGGCGGCTTTTGCCAAGCAGTTCCGGCATGAGCCGCCCATATGCCGGACGCCGGGATCGTGACGGGTGATGTGCACCTCACCATTCAGAGATTGCTGATTCAGGTCTTGCCGTTATCCTGGTCGTGGCCGTGGCGCTTATAGAGCGCCGCCATCGTGCCCGAGAGCAGCAGGCCGAACACGGTGATGATGATGTAGATGTTGAGGCTCATCTTTTCCATCACCGCATACAGGGCCAGCATGGCGAAGATGCTCAGGTTCTCGTTGAAGTTCTGCACGGCGATGGAGCTGCCAGCGCCCATCAGCAGGTGCCCGCGATGTTGCAGCAGGGCGTTCATCGGCACGACAAAATAGCCGCCCATCGCGCCGATAGCGACCAGCAGGGCGATAGCCAGGGTGCTGTTGGTGATCGGTATCATGATCAGCACCACCAAGCCCATCGCGATACCTATGGGCAACACCTTGACCGAATGCTCCAGCTTGACGAATCTCGCCGCCAGCATCGCACCGATGGCGATACCGATCGCCACCCAGGCGGTGAGTTTGGCCGCAGTACTGAAGTCGTAATGCAACGCGACGCCGGCCCAGCTCAAAACGATGAGCCTCAGCGTCGCGCCTGTCCCCCAGAACAAAGTCGTCACCGCCAGCGACACTTGGCCCAGCGGGTCGCGCCACAGCAACTTGAAGTCATGCCAAAACTCCCGCAGCAAGAACATCGGATTTCTGCTCAGCGGTTTATGGTCGATGGCCACGCGGGGGATATAGAGATTGAACAGGGCGGCGCAGAAATAAATGACCACGATGATGCTGATCGCCAGTTCAGGCGCGGTATTGATGCCGGTATCGATGAACGGGACATCCCACCATTTCAGCATCGGCAAGGCGATCGTCGGGCTGATGAAGATGCCGCCGATGACCGCCCCGAGCACGATAGCCAGGACCGTCAGCCCTTCCATCCAGCTGTTCGCCAGCACCAGCTTTTCGGGAGGCAGATATTCGGTGAGGATGCCGTATTTCGCCGGAGAGTAGGCCGCCGCCCCCAGCCCAACGAGGCCATAGGCCACCAGCGGATGCACGCCCAACAGCATCGCGATACAGCCGAGAATCTTGATGTTGTTGCTGACGAACATCACCCGGCCTTTGGGCAGCGAGTCGGCGAATGCGCCGACGAAAGGTGCCAGGACGATGTAAGAAAAAATGAAGGCTTCTTGCAATACCGGGGTGTGCCAAGAGGGGGCGTTCAGTTCCTTTAATAGTGCGATAGCGGCGAACAGCAAAGCATTGTCTGCGAGCGCGGATAAGAATTGCGCGGCAAGGATGATGTAGAAGCCGATTTTCATTCGGGAGGGGCGTTTTTTTATGAGGGCGTTTTATAACACGAAAGTATTGCCCCTGCTATCATTGCGCAACGTTACATTCCCAATTCGTCATGCCACGCCCCATCCGAGCCCACATAGACCAGAATGCCTTAGCCAATAATCTGTACATCGCGCGGCGCGCCACCCGCTCACGCATCATGGCGGCCATCAAAGGCGATGCTTACGGGCACGGCTTGTTGCGCGCCGCCGAAGCCCTGGCTGACGCGGACGGCTTCGCCCTGCTCGATATTCGGGACGCGGTGCGTCTGCGCGAGGCGGGTTACGCGCAGACGATATTGCTGCTGGAAGGATGTTTTCAGGCGGACGATCTCAAGTTGGCCGCCGAATACGATCTGTCGTGCGTGATTCACAGCGCATGGCAGGTCGCAATGCTGGATGCCTATCCCAGGCGCGCCGCATTCGACGTCTGGCTCAAGGTCAACACCGGGATGAATCGTTTGGGTTGGGCGCCCGCTGCGGTGTCCACCGCGATGGAGCAGTTGCGTGCGCACCAGGCCGTGCGCGGCATCACGCTGATGACGCACTTTGCCTGCGCCGACGAGGCGCGCGGCGTGGCCGGGCAGCTCGAGAGGTTCAACACATTGGCCGCCGCGTATCGCGTGCCTCGTTCATCGGCGAATTCCGCCGCACTGCTGCGTTATCCAGATACGCATGGCGACTGGGTGCGTCCCGGCATCATGTTGTATGGTGCGTCGCCCTTTATCGATACGAGTGCGCGACAATTGGGTCTGCGTCCGGCGATGACTTTGCACAGCGAAATCATCGCCATCCAGGAACTGAAAGCGGGTGATGGGGTAGGCTATGGCGCGCTGTTCCGCGCCGACCGAGATATGCGCATCGGCATCGTGGCCTGCGGTTATGCCGACGGTTATCCGCGCCACGCGCCGAACGGCACGCCGATACTGGTGGATGGGCAACTCGCGCAAACCGTGGGGCGCGTCTCGATGGATATGCTGTCTGTGGATCTGGGCAACTTGATGCACGCCACGGTGGGCAGCCGGGTCGTGCTGTGGGGGGACGGGATGCCGGTCGATACCGTCGCGCGTGCAGCGGGAACGATCAGCTACGAGTTGCTGTGCGGTTTGACCAAACGTGTGCCGGTTTACCTGTAAGGGTTCAGGAGAATATGAGCAACGGCAATCGGACAGAAAAGCCGGTAAATGCCGATGATTTTTTGTCCCTGATGGCGCATTCGGACGGTTGACAATGACCGGTTGGGCGAAACAATAATTTGGTGTCCTCGACAGGAATCGAACCTGTAATTGACCCTTAGGAGGGGCCGGTTATATCCATTTAACTACGGGGACGGCGGCGCGCATTCTAGCGC
>JABEVF010000017.1 GCA_013043965.1 Gallionella sp.
CTAATCGAAAACTAATTGGTTCACGGCCTCCGGTCGATTTCCTAAGATGCGCAACATCGTGAATTCACACGCACGATCCACACACAACTTGGGAAATCACCATGAAGCGCAACAAGATACTGACCGCGACCGTCGTCGCTGCATTTTCCGTCCCGCTACAAGCTGCCGCAGATACCGCGAACATCAATGTGTATGGAAATTTTGATGTGTCTTACGACAGCATCAATACCGGCACTGCAACAACAGGCCGCTCCGGCACGACATCCAACCGGGTGTCGAGCAACACCACATTTATCGGCGTGAAAGGTTCTGTAGGCGCGGGGGACGGCCTGTCCGCGATCTGGCAGGTCGAATCGTTGATCAATGTCGGCGATGCCGCAGCCAACGGCACGCCTACCGGGGCCGCCACCAACAATGGCATAGGCTATCTGGGGAGTCGCAACACTTTTGCCGGCCTGCAAAGCGACAGCTACGGTACCGTTTTTGCGGGCCGCAACGACACGCCATACCGACTGTCCACCCGTCGTTTTGACGTGTTCGATCGGGGCATCGCCGATAACCGTTCCATCTCGGGCGGCAGCAATGTCGCCGCCAAAATAGCGTTTGATGGTCGCCAAGACCAGCTTGTGGAATACATCAGCCCAAGCCTGGAGGGGGTCACCGTTGCCATCGCCCGTATCAACCTGAACCCGACAACTAACCTTGCCGGTCAGTACCAGGGTAACGCCACCTCCGTTGCGGCCTGGTATCAGGCACATGGCCTCTACACCACGTTGGCCTACGAACTGCACAACTTGCAGAACCCCGCCAATTCCAGTTACTTGGGCAGTGAGCATGCCACCAAGCTGGGCTTGGGTTACACGCAGGAAGGTGTGTTCACGGTGGGATTCTTTGCCGAACAGACCCGCGATAACGTAGGTGGCGGTGGCACCGATTTGTATGGCCACCATGCATACTATGCGTCCGGCAAGTTCTATGTGGGCAGCGCCGGTACGATCAAAGCCGCTGTTACCCGCGCAGCTAATCTGGGCGGCGGCAACACCGTCAACACCGGAGCCAAACAGGCCACGTTCGGTTACGACCACAGCCTGAACAAACGCACCACGCTGTACGCGCTGTACACCCAACTGAACAACGATCCGGCGGCGAATTACAGCTTGTCTATCTATAACGGTGCCGCAGCCTCCGTCGGTGGGCCCAGCACGATTGCCGGCACCGGCGCATCGCCTTCCGCTTTGGCGGTCGGCGTACTGACCACATTCTAAATACCGGACCCGATATTGTTTAATGATGGGTATCCCCGCACGACGTGTCTCCTCGCCGATTGCGGTTAAAATGGTGCGCGCCATTGCTTAGGTGATGCGCGTGTAGGTGGCACAAGATACTTATCCGCCGCGTGTGTTCGAGACAGGAGTGCCAAATGAATTTTCAGCAGCTCAGGATCATCCGCGAGATGGCGCGTTGCAATTTCAATCTCACCGGGGTGGGAAACGCGCTGTTCACCTCGCAGTCCGGCGTGTCCAAACACATCAAGGACCTCGAAGATGAATTGGGCGTGGAGTTGTTCGTGCGCAAGGGCAAGCGTCTGCTCGGCCTCACCGATCCGGGGCGGGAACTGCTGGAGATCGTCGAGCGCATCCTGCTCGATGCGAACAACATCAAGAGTCTGGCCGAACAGTACAGCAGGCGCGACGAAGGCCAGCTCACGGTGATCGCCACACACACGCAGGCGCGCTACGCCTTGCCGAAAGTGATCCCCGAGTTCAAGCAGGAATTTCCCAAGGTGCACCTCAAGCTGCATCAGGCGGGCCCGAACGAGATCGTGTCCATGCTGTTGAGCGGCGAGGCGGACATCGGCGTGGCGACCGAGGCATTGCACGATGTCACCGGACTGGATACGTTCCCCTATTACTTATGGCATCACGCGGTGATCGTACCCGCCGGGCATCCGCTGGAAAAAGCGCAGCCGTTGACTTTGCGGGCACTCGCCGAATACCCCATCATCACCTATCACGAGGGGCTGACCGGACGGGCCAGGATCGACCAGTCGTTCGCAAGCGCGGGCCTCACGCCCGACATCGTCATGTCGGCACTGGATGCAGATGTAATCAAGACCTATGTGGAACTCGGTATGGGCATCGGCATCATCGCCTCGATGGCGTTCAATCCGGCCAAGGATAGCGATCTGCGCCTGTTGAACTGCGAGCACCTGTTCGAGGCGAATACGACTTACATCGCCTTGCGGCAAGGACATTATCTGCGCAGCTACGCTTACCGCTTCATCGAGTTGTGCTCGCCAAGGCTGGACGAGGCGACGATACGGACAGCGGGTCGGTAACGGAAAAAGATTCTTCACAAAGCCCGCGACAAATCTCCGCGCGCGAATCCGGTCAACGGGTTCGCTAATTTTTTACCCAGCGCGATGACTTTGAACAAATCGCCCATTTCTGCGGGACTGGTGAGTTTTTGCAATTGGCCGGACAGCGGCAGATAGTCACGCACGTTCTCGGGCTGGTGTTGCGCCAGCAGATCGGTGATGCCGCCGTTGATCAGAAAGAACGCCTGGTTGGTATAGCCTGTCAGCTCCAGGCCGGCGTCGATGCCGGTTTCCCCGATGTCGGTAAAATTCACATGCGCGGTGATGTCCTGCAAGCCGGGCAGATAAAAAGGATCGTCATGGGCGTGATGCCGGTAATGGCACATCAGCGTGCCTTTGTCGCGTTGCGGATGATAGAACTCGCGCGCGCCGAAACCGTAGTCGATGAACAGCAGCGCGCCGATGTCCAAGCGACTCGCCAGACTCTGTATCAAGCCGCGCGCCGCCAAACATATCTCGCTGAGGTAATCGTCCGGCATCGCTTCGACAAGCTCATAACCAGCGACTTGGCTATTGTTTTTTGATAGCCTAGTCGAATGGCTAGTAGTTTCGTCAGGACGGATGGCCTGCGCCGCATCGCGCAGTGCCGCATCGCTGATGTCGCGCTCCTGCCATGTAAATCCTGCACCCTCGTTGACTACGCCGCGTTCGAATAAGCGGCTGTCGCGCCAGTGCACCAGATGCACCGGCAGCGCGTCCAGCACTTCGTTGGCGAAGACAGCCCCGGAAAAAGTTTCCGGCAACGCGTCCAGCCAATGCACGCGAGCCAGCAGATGCGGCAAGCGTTGTGCGACTTGCGCGCGCTGCCGTTCGCGCAGATCGGCACTCACTTCCAGTATCGAATAGCTGACAGGCAAGCGATCCAGCTGCTCCAACTCGGCCAGCATATCCACCGCCAGCTTGCCGCTGCCCGCGCCCAATTCCAGAATATGCGGCGCGCTCTGCGCCATGATCTGCCGCACTTGGCGCGCCAGCGTGCGCCCGAACAGAGCCGACAATTCGGGCGCGGTGATGAAGTCGCCCGCCTCGCCGAACTTGTGCGCCCCCGCCGTGTAATAGCCCAGTCCCGGCGCGTACAAGGCCAGTTCCATATAACGCGCAAACGGGATCCAGCCGCCGCTGGACACGATCTCGTTTTGTATCAGCGTGGTCAAACGTGCGCTGTGTTCTAGTGCTGGCTGGCTGGGAGCGGGTAAGGAATTTGGCATGGGCTGGTATAATTCGAAGTTGCGGGATTTTAGTGGAGCTGGCGATGCAAGGCAAAGTGGTATTGGTGAGCGGGGGGGCAAAACGGGTGGGCGCGGCGATATGCCGTCGTCTGCACGCGGCGGGGGCGAACATCGCGCTGCATTACCACACCTCGGCACACGAGGCGGTCGCGCTACAGAATGAATTGAACGGGCTGCGCACCGATAGCGTGGCCAGTTTTTCTGCCGACCTGCTCGACCTGAACGCCTTGCCCCTCTTGATCGCACAGACTCTCGCGCATTTTGGACGGCTGGATGGCCTGGTCAACAATGCGTCGAGTTTTTATCCCACGCCACTGACTGACGTGAGCGAAAAGGATTGGCACAATCTGCTGGGCACGAATCTCAAAGCCCCGTTGTTTCTGGCCCAGGCGGCGGCGGCGGAATTGCGCCGCACAGGCGGCAGCATCGTGAACATAGTCGATATTCACGCCGAGCGTCCCATGCAAGGTCATCTGGTATACAGCGTGGCAAAGGGCGGCCTGCGCGCTTTGACGCTGGGACTGGCGCAAGAGCTGGCCCCGCAAGTGCGCGTGAACGGCGTGTCGCCGGGGCCGATCTTATGGCCGGAACATAGCGATTGGCGAGATGCGGACAAACGTGCGGCCATCATAGCCCAGACCTTACTCAAGCGCGTCGGCGAGCCGGACGACATCGCCAAGACCGTGGCGTTCTTGATGCAAGGCGCGCCCTATATCACCGGCCAGATCATCGCCGTAGATGGCGGCAAGAGCATCAACAATTAAATGGCATCCCTATAAACTAAAATCTCGTTGCAATGCTGTGTTGCTCACAAAAAATTACTCCTAACATAGTCATCCTATGTGTCGTCGAAATTTTTTATTCGCGCCTTGCCTTGCTTAGATATTTTAATTTCTAGGGACACCATAAGGAACTTAAGGAATTTTATGAACGCAATCGCACAACCCATCCACTTCGAAGCGCACTCAAACAACTTCAATCGCTTAAGAAGCCGCCTGGAACATCAGGTGGGCAAGGCCATCGGCGACTTCAATATGATAGAAGACGGCGACAGCGTGATGGTGTGTCTCTCCGGTGGCAAAGACTCGTACACGCTGCTGGATATTCTGCTGACGCTGCGCAAACGCGCGCCTATCGATTTCCGTATCGTGGCGATGAATCTGGACCAGAAGCAACCGGGCTTTCCGGCGGATGTACTGCCGACATACCTGAAGAACCTCGGCGTGGAATATCACATCGAAACGCAGGACACCTATTCCATCGTCAAAGAAAAGATCCCGGAAGGCAAGACCACCTGCTCGCTGTGTTCGCGCTTGCGGCGCGGCATCATCTACCGCGTGGCGGGCGAACTGGGCGCGAACAAGATCGCGCTCGGCCATCATCGCGACGACATGATAGAGACGCTGTTCTTAAACATGTTCTTTGCCGGAAAACTCAAGGGTATGCCGCCGAAGCTGATCACTGACAAGGGTGAACACATGGTGATCCGTCCGCTGGCTTATTGCGCCGAAAAAGACATCGCCCGCTTTGCGCGCGCAATGGAATTCCCGATCATCCCGTGCAACTTGTGCGGCGCGCAGGAAAACCTGCAACGCCAGAACATCAAAGAGATGCTGAATGCCTGGGAACACCAGTATCCGGGGCGCACATCGACCATGTTCACCGCCATGCAGAACGTGTCCGCCTCGCATCTGATGGACAGCAGCCTGTTCGATTTCAAGCATATCCAGATGGGCGACAAAGCCGCCGAAGGCGATGTGGTGTTCGACCAGAAAGATTGATACCGAGCGCTTTTTTCTGATGGAACTTAATCAGATATTCCCGGGTCGTAAACCGCGTTTCTCAACTTAACCAACTTGGAATCTAGCCATGCGCCCTCGTCGACCCCGCCTTGCCATTGTGATGTTCGCCCTGCTGCTGGCCGCTTGCGCCACGCCTGTGGGCACCACCATCCAGCCTTCCGCGGCCCACCTCGCCAAGTACAACGACCTGTCCGCCCTGGATGTGGTGACTGCCCTGGAAAAGAATGTGAACGAGGCCAAAGCCGCAGGCATGCCGTTCCTGGCACCGCATTATTTCCGCGAGGTCTCGCAGATCCTGAGTGACAGCCAGAACGGCTTGAGCCACAAACCCAAAGACGAGTTGGTGCAACAAGCCGCCAAAGGCGATGCCATATTGGAAAAGGGTCGTGCCGTGATGACCATCGTGCAATATCGTTTTGCCAACGAACTGGAACTCAAGGCGCATCTGGACAAACTCGACACCGCGAAACTGCTGCCCAAAGAATATGGGAATGTCATGGGAGACTTTGCCGATCTCATCGCAAGAGTAGAACGCGAGCAGCCCGACAATATCGACAAAAACAAAGAAGCCTTGCTTAAAGCGTTGCAAGACCTGGAGGTGAAAGCGGTGCAGGAAAGCGCGCTGCATGCAAGCGAGGCGATCAACGCCGAGAGTAAAACCAGGAATGCCGACAAGCAAGCGCCCGCGACCTTCGCGGAAGCGCTGCGCGTATTTCAGGATGCCAAAACGCAGATCGCCGCCGCGCCCCATGATAGCGAGCTGGTGCAGCGGCTGGGCGCGCAGGCCTTGTTTGCCGCACGCCATGCGCAGCAAGTCAACGAGCGCGTCGCCGAACTGCAAGCGCAACTCAAAGGAACAAGCAGCAGCTCGCCGGCATTGGGCGCGGCCGTCGGCCTTTCCGGTGCCGCTCATGTCAGCGCGCAAGCCGGCGGCGGCACGTCCGGCAGCTTAGAGAAATCGGCTGTCGAAAAGGTCGTGTTGCAAGAAGAAGACCGCTTGTTTGGCATCTCCACCGCCCTGGGTCACAAAGACTTGCGCGACCTCGCGCTGGACAAACAAGTGCAAGAGATCAAACGTGTCGCCGCAGCAGCCGCTGCCCAGACGAAGAACGAAGCCTGTGTCGCCGCCACCAAGAATCTGGAATCGCGTCTGCAAGCTGCCGATGACGCGACGCAAAAGGCCATGATGCAACTCGCGGACAAAGACCAACTGCTGGCAACACAGTCGGCACAACTTGCGGACAAAGACGCGCAGATCGCCGAACTGAAAGCGACCATCATGGCTAAAGAAAAGGCACGCGCGGGCAAGGCCAAGAAGAAATAGGCGCGACTTGCGGCAGACAGGGCCGCAGGCTAACTGAAAAAAGCTCCCGCGTAACGGGAGCTTTTTTCGTGATGCGTTTTGCGCCAAACCGCGCGGGTGATTAAGGCGGATTCGCTGCGACCTTGAAAATCAGTTTGCGTATCGCGCCGCTACCCACCAGCGGCGCATGCGCATCTTCGGGAAAGAAGATGCAGAACGCACCCGCAGGTGTGGCGATCCAACTATCCGGCACATCGCCGAAAAATCGGATGTCGCGCTCGGCATTGTGCTCATCTAGAGGTCGATGGCAATCGGACAAAGGTTTCCAGCCCATCTCGTCCACGCCTTCCAGCACCAGCTGAATGTCGATGTATTTGCGGTGAGCCTCCAGCTTCGCCTCCGCCCGCGTGCGCCCATCAGCCACTTCGACAATGGCTAATAATTGCCTGTCGATGATTTGATGCACACCGGGTGCGAGGGTGTTGAGATCGGTGTCGCGCATGAACTCGAACGCGCGCGGGAACAGCGTATGCAGCGCGGCGTAGCGTGGAGCTTGAGAAAGGGTGGAAAAAATCATTTTTATTTACTCGATTCATCAACGCAGAACGTGAACCCAGCAGCTCATGGTGTTGCGCTCCGCTGTTACTCATCCCGCGACAGGCTGATGAAACTACTAGCCATTCGACTAAGCTGTCAAAAAACAACAACCAAGTCGCTGGCTATCAGGACGCACAGATTATTGAAACCATTGACGTTACAGAAACCGCGCCACCATACCCTTGGACATGTCGCCTTGCAACGGTATCTGCACCTTATGGCCGCTGCCGGGTGCGACGGTCAACACTTCGCCCTTGACGCTGCGCATCGCCGCCAAATCAATAATACTGTTTCCGTCGGGGTGGATGATCTCCAGCTTGTCGCCGACGGAGAATCTGTTCTTCACATTGATCAGGGCCATGCCATCCGCGCAACTGACGATATCGCCGACGTATTGCTGACGGAAACTTTCTGAGTGGCCGCGCAGGTAGTTCTGCTGCTCGTGGGTGTGGTGGCGTTCGTAGAAACCGTCGGTGTAACCGCGATTCGCCAGCGCGTCCAGCGCGCCCAGCAATTGCGTGTTGAAGGGCTTGCCTGCCACCGCATCGTCCACCGCCTGACGGTAGACTTGCGCGGTGCGCGCGACGTAGTAAATAGACTTGGTGCGGCCTTCCACCTTGAGCGAATCGATGCCTATCTTCACCAGCCGCTCGACGTGTTCCACCGCGCGCAGATCCTTGGAATTCATGATATAGGTGCCGTGCTCGTCTTCCAGCACCGGCATCAATTCATCCGGATGATCGGGGCGCGAGATCAGATACACCTTGTCGGCGGCGGGGTGGCGTTGTTGCGAGCCGCAGGCGGAGAGATTGGATGCGCCCAACGCTTCATCGAAATTGAAATCGATTTTCTGCGGGTCGCCGGTCGCGTCTTCTTCCGCGTCTTTGACCTTGTAATCCCAGCGGCAGGAATTGGTGCAGGTACCTTGATTGGGATCGCGGTGATTGAAGTAACCGGACAGCAGGCAGCGACCCGAATAGGCGATACACAACGCGCCGTGCACAAACACTTCCAGCTCCATGTCCGGGCATTGCTGGCGTATCTCTGCTATCTCGTCCAGCGACAATTCGCGAGAAAGAATGACGCGCGTCAGCCCCAGCGACTTCCAGAATTTCACCGCCGCATAGTTCACCGTGTTGGCTTGCACCGACAGATGGATAGCCACTTCAGGCCAGCGTTCGCGCACCATCGCGATCAGGCCTGGGTCGGCCATGATCAGCGCATCCGGTTGCATCGCGATCACGGGTTCCATGTCCGCCATGTAGGTCTTCACCTTGGCGTTGTGAGGCATCAGGTTGCTGGCGACGAACAGTTTCTTGCCCAGCGCATGCGCTTCCCCAATGCCGACCTGCAACTCCTCCAGCTGAAACTCGTTGTTGCGCGCACGCAAGGAATAGCGCGGCTGCCCGGCATATACCGCGTCCGCGCCGAAGGCGTAAGCGGTGCGCATCTTGTCCAAAGTGCCAGCGGGTAGCAGGAGTTCGGGCGCGCGCAAAGTACTCATTTCGACAATCCCAGGCGTTGCCAGATCGCCAGGCTGGGTGCGGCCTGATTCAAGGTATAGAAGTGCAGTCCGGGTGCGCCGCCTGCCAGCAATTTTTCGCACAGTGCGGTCACCGCATCCAGCCCGAAGGCTTGCACCGCCTCGTTATCGTCGCCATAACCTTCCAGCGTTTTGCGCATCCAGCGCGGGATCTCCGCCCCGCATGCATCGGAGAAGCGCGCCAGCTGCGAGAATTTCACGACGGGCATGATGCCCGGCACGATGGGCGCTGTGACGCCTAGTTTTCTACATTCATCGACGAAATAGAAATAGCTGTCGGCGTTATAGAAATATTGCGTGATGGCCGAATTCGCGCCCGCGCCCATCTTGCGCTTGAAGTTGAGCAGATCATCGCGCGCCGACTTGGCTTGCGGATGCACTTCGGGGTAGGCGGCCACCTCGATGTGAAAATGATCGCCCGTCTCGGCGCGTATGAACTCCACCAACTCGTTCGCGTATTGAAACTCGCCTACGCTGCCCATGCCGGATGGCAGATCGCCGCGCAACGCGACAATGCGCCGTACACCCTGTGCCTGATAGGTTTGCAGCAAGCGACGGATACTCTCGCGCGTCGAACCCACGCACGACAGATGCGGGGCAACGTCCGATCCTTGCGCTTTGATATGTGCGACGGATTGCAGGGTGCGCTCTTGTGTCGAGCCGCCCGCGCCAAACGTCACCGAAAAAAATTCGGGCCCCAACGCGGCCAATTGCTGGTGCGTATTCACCAGTTTTTCCATGCCCTCCGGCGTTTGCGGCGGGAAGAACTCAAAACTAATATGTGATTTACTCATGTTTTTCTCATCAGCTGAGCGGCCGCTGCCGACAACGCACAGGAAAAAAAACTGGACAGCACCGCGCCCAATACGCCGTGCCAAAAACTATCCACGACAAAGCCGCGCAACACCGAACCGACGAACCAGAACAAGGTGCCGTTGATCACGAAGATGAACAATCCGAGTGTGAGCAAGGTCACCGGCAAAGTCAGCAACAGCAACAAAGGGCGTATCAGCGTATTGACCAGGCCCAATAGAAACGCGGCGACCAAGGCGGCGGCAAAACCATCTACATGGATACCCGGTACAAAATTCGCCACGGCGATCAAAGCCAGTGCATTCAACATCCAAATTATTAAGAGTTTCATTTTGCTTTCCTTGAACGTGGAACGGGTTTGGCGGTTCGTAAAACTTTCGGCCTGACACCCGTCCGTGAACTTTTGGCTGGGCAAAAGCTTGTCGTCTAGGCAGGCGCAGACCGCTACGACATCCGCATCCACTGCATGTTCGGCAGACGAACGGCGAACAGCTCCGATTCTGACATGCTAGCCGCATCGGCTTTGAAATACAAAGCCTCGCGTCGATCGGGGCGAACATCGAGCCTTCGCGATACAGGCCGTAGCCGCCGAACAGCTTGCGCGATGCCGCCGCCCAATGCGACATGGCCTCCGACACATAATCAACAAATATTAGGTGAGGAGGCCATAACTCGATGCGCTGCAGGCAAAGCTTAAACCCGCCTACCGCCAAATCAATAGCGGTAGTGGTTAGCCTTGTACGGACCTTCTTTGGGCACGCTGATGTACGCGGCCTGTTGGTCGGTCAGCACGCTCAATTGCGCATTCAGCGTGGTCAGCTGCAAACGTGCGACCTTCTCATCCAGATGCTTGGGCAAGGTGTACACACCGATCGGATAATCCTGGGTGCGGGTATACAACTCGATCTGCGCGATGGTTTGATTCGCGAAGCTTGAGCTCATCACGTAAGACGGATGCCCCGTACCGCAACCCAGGTTCACCAGACGGCCTTCCGCCAACAGCAGGATCTTTTTGCCATCGGGAAAGATGACGTGATCGACTTGCGGCTTGATGTTGTCCCAGGTGTATTGCTTGAGGGACGCGACATCGATCTCGTTGTCGAAGTGGCCGATGTTGCACACGATGGCCTGGTTCTTCATCTTCTTCATGTGCTCGTGATTGATCACATGGAAGTTTCCGGTCGCGGTGACGAAGATGTCGCCGTGTTCGCAGGCGTAATCCATGGTCACGACGCGGTAGCCTTCCATCGCCGCTTGCAGCGCGCAGATCGGATCGATCTCGGTCACCCAGACTTGTGCGGACAACGCGCGCAACGCCTGGGCGGAGCCCTTGCCCACGTCGCCGTAACCGGCGACGACGGCGATCTTGCCGGCCACCATCACGTCGGTCGCGCGCTTGATCGCATCCACCAGAGATTCGCGGCAACCATACAGGTTATCGAACTTGGACTTGGTCACGGAATCATTCACGTTGATCGCGGGGAACTTCAAATCGCCGCGTTCGAACATCTGATACAAACGATGCACGCCGGTGGTGGTTTCCTCGGTCACGCCCTTCACAGCGGCCAGACGCACGGAGTACCAGGTTTTGTCCACGGCCAGCCTGGCTTTGATGGAGTCGAACAAGCAGGTCTCTTCTTCCGAGCCGGGATTATCCAACAGCGACGCATCTTTTTCAGCGCGTGCGCCCAGATGCAGCAACAGCGTGGCATCGCCGCCATCGTCCAGGATCATGTTGGAGAATATCTTTTCGCCCTTGGGGCCATCCGCCCACTCGAAAATACGGTGCGTGTAATCCCAGTATTCGGCCAAGCTCTCGCCTTTGACCGCGAACACCGGCGTGCCAGTCGCAGCAATCGCCGCCGCCGCGTGGTCCTGTGTGGAGTAGATGTTGCAAGAAGCCCAGCGCACTTCCGCGCCCAAAGCTTTCAAGGTTTCGATCAACACGCCGGTCTGGATGGTCATGTGCAACGAACCGGTGATACGCGCGCCCTTGAGCGGTTGAGCTGCGGTGTATTCCTTGCGGATCGCCATCAGGCCGGGCATTTCGATCTCGGCGATAGCCAGTTCTTTGCGTCCCCAGGCGGCCAAGGACATGTCGGCGACGATATAGTCGGTGAAATTTTTTGTTGCAGCGTTCATAGCAGCTCCATTCATAAAAGGTTAGGTTTAATGAATAGGTGCGGTTGCTTAAACGAATCCGAGCCTGACGGGGGAATGAGAATCAAACCCGCTGCAGCACCCCTCGGAGGGCGCGGATTATAAATGCAAATCGGGAATTTCCAAAATCACCCGCCACAATCTGTTGCACAACGGCCGATGCATATCACGACTGCCAATCGTCACAGCGTCGTCCGTGAGGAATTATTCGTCTTAATGTGGCCGCCACACATCGGCGTACTCGCAAGTTACGCCGCTACCGAAACATTCGGTCGCGTGATAACCCATGCCACTGTGGCGCATGCGAGCTGCACTAGTCCTCCCAGCAGCATGGAAAATCTCAAGCCGGTTGCAGGGTCATGTGCCGCATCGAACACCGCGCCCAGTACCGCCACGCCAATTACCGCACCGGCCATCCGGGCTACGTTGAAGAGCGCGGCAGCAGTTCCCGAGCGTACGGCAGCAACAGAACCGACTGCGAGGCCAGCAAGCGGCCCGGTGGCCAGCCCCATTCCCAGCCCGGTGAGGATCAAGCCTATCTCATCCGCCATGATCGATCCCCTACCTGTGGCTGCACTCAGGACCAGGAGCCCGAACCCGATCAAAGCCACTCCACCGCTAGTTGCAGCGGACACCCCGAATTTGCGGCTGAACGCACCTGAGAAGGGCGAAACAAGGACAAAAACCAGTGCCATCGGCATGAGGGCGAGGCCCGCTCCTGCAGGATTCAGCATGCCGGTGCTCTGCCATGTCAGCGGCAGCAGAAACAAGACGCCGTACATGCCGAACGTCATGCCTGCCGTTGCCGCCATCGCACCCCGAAACTCGCGTATGCGGAATATATCCAGCGGGACTAGCGCTGTAGCACCCTTCTTAGCTTCGACCGTGATGAACGCCGCCAGAGCGAGCAGGGAAACAGTCAGGACGATAATGACAGCAAGGATCGCTTCCCGTGCCTCGATCGCGGCAAAAGCCAGGCCCCCGAGTGCAACTGCACCCAGGATTTGTCCGGGCGCATCGAAATGGCGCTCATCTGGATCAGACGATTCTGCGATGGCTGGAACTGCCAAAGCAAGGACGATAAGCCCCAGAGGAACGACGACCAGAAAGATGCTGCGCCATCCGAACTGCCCGATCAGCAAGCCGCCGAGAGTCGGGCCGATCGCCAGAGCCAACCCGTTGCAGGCCGCCCATACGCCAAGCGCCCACCCGCGCTCATTGTGATCTGTCCATGCGACTCGGATGATGGACAATGACGCGGGCATCAACAGCGCAGCGCCGAAACCTGCAAACGTTCGTCCACCGATCAGGAGCTGGATGGACGGGGCGAACGCGCAGAGCAGCGATGCCCCAGTAAAGATAGCGGCGCCGATCATGAAGATGGTTTTTCTGCCCCAGAGATCCGCCAGAAGTCCGCCGGTCAACAAAAACACGGCATACACCAGGTTGTAGCTGTCCACGACCCATTGCAACTCAGCTACGCTGGCCGAGAAATAAATGCCGATGGGTCGAACCGCCAAGTTGACGACCGAAGTGTCGATCTGGGCGATGAGCACACCCATGCATAGCGCGACGAGCGTCAGCCAGCGGCGATCAGTTTTGTTGGCGGAAGTTGTTGGCTGAATTGTTCCGTTGCCTTGCATAAGTTTCGCCTTTTTATCGAGGAGACAGTGTAGCTTGATCTGTACGGTCGACATTTCGATACGGGTCGAAGCATGCAGGCTTGAACCCGATTATAATTTTTGGACCTGTTGAGAGATTGAAGATGAACACGCTGCCCAACCATGTTTCATCCACTGCCTTCCTGATTGCCGATCCGGCAAGAGCGGCGATGCTGATTGCCCTGGCCGACGGGCGAGCCTTGCCTGCGGGCGAACTCGCCTATGCGGCGGGTGTGACCGCGCAGACTGCGAGTTCCCATCTCGCCAAGTTCCTCGCGGGCGGATTACTGACGGTCGAGACCGAGGGGCGGCATCGCTACTAACGGTTCCGCTAGAACCGAGGGCATGACTGTTCTGAAATGAAACGAATATGATTCCAACCACGTTTTGGATCGGGATTACCATTGTGAAATGGTGGAGACGAGGAGGATCGAACTCCCGACCTTCGCATTGCGAACGCGACGCTCTCCCAGCTGAGCTACGTCCCCACGACACTCAAATGCTAAACAGAAATTTTCTGCTTGGGAAGTGTCCAGCCGACCGTGCGGTAGAAGCCGTCCAGATCGCTTAGATCATCGAACACTGCCGCAGCACCCGTAAAATCCTGGTTGCGGGTGTAGTGATTGATGGTGACGTAAGTCTTGATGCCCGCTGCGAGACTGGAGCGCAAGCCGTTCTCGGAGTCTTCCAACGCAATGCAGTCGCCAGCGCTCAGCCCCAACTTTTCCAACACCCAGAAGTAAATGTCCGGCGCGGGTTTTTTGTGCGGCACGATGTCGCCACAGCCATTGGCAGAAAAATAGCTTTCCCAATCCTTACCCAAACCGACTTCCAATAAGGCGGAGACGTTCTCCGGTGTAGTGGTGGTGGCGATAGCCAGCGTGATGCCCGCCGCATGCGCTTCTTCGATAAGCTGCTTCACCCCAGGACGCAAGGGGATATGGCCTTCGCCCAACATGGTGGTGTAGTGCTTGGTCTTGACCGCGTGCAGTTTCTTGACGAAACCGTCGTAATCGGCGGGCGTGTCGAACCCCGGCAAAAAATTGCTGACGAAATACTTGATGCGTTCTTTGCCGCCGGTGACTTTCAGTAGCTTGTCGTACATCGCGACATCCCAGCTCCAGTCCAGGCCGGTATCCAGAAAGGCCTTGTTAAAGGACAAACGGTGCCCGTCTTCGGTATCGGCAAGCGTGCCGTCCACGTCAAAAATAATGGCTTTCATCATCTATATCGTCCTTTCAGTTTGATTAAATTGTTCGGGGTTCCCCTGGAGTTCAAATAGCCAAGCAAGGCCAGCCGGATGAGCCATCCCCATAAAACCTGGTCGCTGCGTTGCTTGCTTCATCTGCAGGTGCAAACAAAAAAACCACGATGACCTATAAATAGCCATGTTTAGGGAGTGATTTTATCCGCAACGCCGGTATGCAACGAAATTTGGATGTGGTGCCGTTAGCGCATCCCCGGCAGCTTGCCCGCCATGCCGCGCATCATCTTGGACATGCCGCCTTTGCTGAACATCTTCATCATCTTCTGGGTCTGCTCGAACTGGTTGAGCAGCTGGTTGACGTGCATCACTTGCACGCCCGCACCCATCGCGATGCGGCGTTTGCGTGAGGCCTTGATAAGTTCCGGTTTGCTGCGCTCTTGCATGGTCATCGAGTTGATGATGCCCTCCAAGCGATTGATGGCTTTGTCATCGACTTTCGCGCCCGCCGCCTGACTCAATTGCGCGGGCAGCTTGTCCATCATGGCCGACACGCCACCCATCTTGCGCATTTGCACCATCTGCGATTTGAAGTCGTTGAGATCGAAGCCCTGCCCGGTCTTCATCTTCTTGGCGAGCTTCTCCGCCTCGGCATGATCGACTTCGCGGTGCGCCTCTTCGATCAGCGACAGCACGTCGCCCATGCCCAGCACACGTGAGGCCATGCGTTCCGGATGGAAGGCTTCCAGGCCGTTGGCTTTTTCGCTGACCCCGATGAATTTGATCGGCTTGCCGGTGATCTGACGCACTGAAAGGGCCGCACCGCCACGCGCATCTCCGTCCAGCTTGGTCAACACGATACCGGTCAGCGGCAACGCCTCGCCGAACGCCTTCGCGGTATTCACCGCGTCTTGTCCGGTCATCGCATCGACCACGAACAATGTCTCGATCGGCTTGAGCAAAGTGTGCAACTGCTGTATCTCCGCCATCATCGCGGTATCGATCGCCAAACGACCTGCGGTATCGACGATCAGCACATCGTGGTGATGCTTGCGCGCAAAATCCAGCGCGGCAAGCGCGATGTCCTGAGGCTTTTGCGTGATGTCGGAGGCGAAAAAATCGACCTGCAACTGCGTCGCCAGCATGCGCAGTTGCTCGATCGCGGCGGGGCGGTAAATATCGCAACTGACCAGCAGCACTTTTTTCTTCTGCTGGTCGCGCAGCAGCTTGGCGAGCTTGCCGCTGGTGGTGGTTTTGCCCGCGCCCTGCAAGCCTGCCATCAGAATCACTGCGGGCGGCACGGCGGCCAGGTTCAACGCGTCGTTGTGCTCGCCCATCAATTTGGTCAGTTCGCGGTGCACCACGCCGATAAGTGCCTGGCCGGGATTGAGATTGCCCACGACCTCGTGACCCAGCGCGGCGACTTTGACTTGCGCGATGAACTCTTTGACCACGGGCAAAGCCACGTCGGCCTCCAGTAAAGCCATACGCACTTCACGCAAAGCGTCCTGGATATTACTTTCGGAAAGCCGCGCCTGGCCGCGCAGATTTTTAATTACGCCAGAAAGGCGTTGCGTCAGATTGTCCAGCATGAGTTGTCTGTAAGAGATAGTGTAGAATCCGCGAAGTCTAAAACATCCCGCTAAAAAATGCCTAGCCTTCTTATCGCCATCCTGGCTTTTGTTGCTTACGCGAGCCTGTCTGTCCTGTTCTGGCGCGCGCAAGACAACGGCGACACCGACAGGCTCAGTCGTGGCACGGTGGGGCATCTGATCCTGATCCCGCTGGCATTGCACGGTTTTATATTGTCTGGCGATATTTTTGCCGGGGGCGGTTTTGATTTCGGGCTGCTCAACGCGCTGTCGCTGATCTGTTGGCTGACTTTGCTGATCTATTGGATCGCGCGCTTCTTCTACCCGATAGGGGAGTTGCTGGTTTTGGTATTGCCTTTGGCAGCTATCGCTTCTATCTTGCCGGGGATGTTCCCCTCCGAACATCCGCTCACCCACACCGATTTTCCCGCCTTCTCGGCGCACATCAGCGCGGCGATGCTGGCTTACAGCTTGTTCACGATCGCGGTGCTTCACGCGGTGCTGATCTCGCAAGTCGAGAAACGTTTGCACCAGGCATCGTTGCCGCGCGTGCTGCGCAATCTGCCGCCGCTGATGACCATGGAAAGTTTGCTGTTCCGCATTATCGCCATCGGCTTTGCTTTGCTTTCCCTGACCCTGGCTTCGGGCATGATGTTTTCCCAAGAGCTGTTTGGCAAGCCTTGGCAGTTCACCCACAAGATCGTGTTCGGCTTTCTCTCCTGGCTGGTGTTCGGCACATTATTGCTGGGTCACGCGTTCTATGGCTGGCGCGGTCGCTTCGCGGTACGCTGGACCATCAGCGGCTTCGTCTTCCTGTTGCTCGCCTACCTGGGCAGCAAATTCGTCATCGAAATACTGTTGCACCGCTGAAGCAACCGAAAATCACGGGCACTTGCTTACTCGGCAAGAATTAGCGTAGAATCCGCGCCCTTTCACTCAAAACAATGGGCTTTAGCCTCTAGTTTATAGAGGGAGACTCCCTGCGAGTTTTCGCTGGACTTATTTTTAGATAGGTTTTTATATGGTCATCATTCGTCTTTCCCGCGGCGGTTCCAAGAACCGTCCTTTCTACAACGTGGTTGTTGCCGACTCCCGCAATCGTCGCGATGGTCGCTTCATCGAACGTCTGGGTTTCTACAACTCGATAGCGACTGAAAAACAAGAAGCGCTGCGCCTGGACTTGGCTCGTGTCGCTCATTGGCAAAGCAAAGGCGCGCAATTGAGCGACACTGTAGCCAAGCTGGTAAAACGCGCTGGTGCGGCCACTGCTGCAGTCTGACGGCGCTGACCCCATGGTTATCATGGGGCGAGTGGCATCTGCTCACGGCATACGCGGCTGGGTAAAAGTCCAGCCTTATACCGAGTATGTGGATAGCCTGTTGGGATATCGCACTTGGTGGATAGGCCAGGAGCGCGGCCCGTGGCGGGAAGTTGAAGTTTTGCAGTGTGAGTCACACCTCAAGACCCTGGCGGCTCGGCTGCCGGACTGTCCCGACCGCACTAGCGCCGAAAAACTGAAAGGCTTGTTGATTGCCGTGCCGCGCAGCAGCTTGCCGGAACAGCCCGAGGATGAGTACTACTGGTCGGACTTGATAGGCTTGCCTGTCATCAACGGGGCAGGGATCAACTTGGGCAACGTCGAACAACTGCTGGAGACCGGTGCCAATCAAGTGCTGATGGTCAAAGGTGAGAACGGCCAGATACTGATCCCGTTCGTGGCGAGCGCGATCAAACAGGTGGATACACAGAACAAGCGTATCGAAGTAGATTGGGCAGCGGATTATCTGACATGATATTCGATGTCGTGACGCTGTTCCCCGAGATGTTCGATGCCTTGACGCAGTACGGCATCACGCGGCGGGCGGCGGAACAAGGCCACTACGAATTGAAGACTTGGAATCCGCGCGATTTTACTTCGGATAATTATCGCACCATAGACGACAGACCTTATGGTGGCGGCCCAGGCATGGTGATGCTGGGTGAGCCGTTGAGTGGTGCGATCAACGCGGCCAGGCAGCGACAAGCAGCAGCGGGGGTAAACAAAAGCCGTGTGGTGTATCTGTCACCACAAGGCAGACCGCTCAGTCAAAGCGTGGTCAAAGAACTGATCGCAAGATCGGACGATGGTCTGATCTTGTTGGCTGGCCGTTACGAGGGCGTGGATGAACGCCTGATACGCCAGGTTGTGGACGAAGAGATTTCCATCGGCGACTATGTGTTGTCCGGTGGCGAATTGGCGGCGATGGTGTTGGTGGATAGCCTGGTGCGGCAATTGCCCGGCGTGCTGGGTGATGCAGAATCGGCCGAGCAGGATTCTTTTGCGGAAGGCCTGCTGGACTGCCCGCACTACACCCGCCCCGAAGTGTTTAATGGTGAAGCCGTGCCCCCGGTGTTGATGTCCGGCAATCATGCGGACATCAAACGCTGGCGGCTTCAGCAGTCGTTGGGCAGAACGTGGTTGCGCAGGCCGGATCTATTGGCCGGACGCGACTTGACTAAAGAGGAATCTCGGCTTCTGGCAGCGTTCCAGAAGGAACAAGTTCCGATAACTAAGGAGTAAAGAAGTGAATTTGATCGAAATATTGGAACAAGAAGAAATCGCCCGCCTGGGTAAAGTGATTCCCCCGTTCGCACCTGGCGACACCGTCGTGGTCAGCGTTAACGTGGTCGAAGGCGAACGCAAGCGTGTGCAGGCTTTTGAAGGTGTAGTGATCGCCAAGCGCAATCGCGGCCTGAACTCAGGCTTCATCGTGCGCAAGATCTCCTCGGGTGAAGGCGTGGAGCGTACCTTCCAAACCTACTCGCCTATCATCGCCGGCATCGAGGTGAAGCGCCGTGGTTCGGTGCGTCGCGCCAAGCTGTACTACTTGCGCGAACGCTCGGGCAAATCGGCTCGTATCAAAGAAAAGCTCGCCGCAAGATAAGCTTTCAGTGCAGGCGTTAAACCGAAACTGAAATCTGGCCGCGCGCGCTTAATCGTGATCGGTTTTTCGGTATGACAAGAACGGGGGCTGCGGCTCCCGTTTTTTATTGTCCTTCATGCGGTATCATCGCCTCATGATGAACTACCAGGCCATCCTTGCCACGCCTTTTGCCATGCTCGGCATACGCTGCGATGAGCGGGCCGTGTCGGGCATCGGCTTCCTGCCGCTGAGCACCGCCCCGCAACAGCCCTGTAACGCGCTTGCGGCTGCGGCATGCCAACAACTGCATGCGTATTTGTGCGACCCCGATGCGGTGTTTAATGTGCCGCTGGACTTGCATGGCACCGCACATCAGCAGAAAGTCTGGCGCGCGCTGCTGGAAATTCCACGCGGCGAGACGCGGCAATATGGCGAACTGGCGGCCGAGTTGCGCTCGGCGGCACAGGCAGTCGGCCAAGCCTGCGGCGCGAACCCCATCCCCATCATCATTCCCTGCCATCGCGTGGTGAGCAAAACCGGACTGGGTGGTTTCATGCGCC
This sequence comes from Gallionella sp., assembly GCA_013043965.1. Classification (GTDB taxonomy): domain Bacteria; phylum Pseudomonadota; class Gammaproteobacteria; order Burkholderiales; family Gallionellaceae; genus Gallionella. Next base: position 19,745 of record JABEVF010000017.1, read on the forward strand.
ACGCGGATGGCGTACCGCTGGACATCAAACGCTGGTTGTTGGACCATGAACAACGCTGAACTCCTGGACGAATTTTCAGACGCGCTGTGGCTGGAAGACGGACTGGCGCGCAACACGCTGGACAGTTATAGGCGCGACTTGAACAAATTCGCCGACTGGCTGGAAGGTGCGCGCGGCGCGACGTTGCTGCAAACCACACACGCGGACATACAAGGTTATCTGGGCCATTTGCTGCTCAAACAAAAGGCCAAGGCCAGCTCGACCGGGCGCAACATCTCCAGCCTGAAGCGATTGTTTCGCTACCTGTTAAGACTAAACAAGCTCACCGTCGATCCCACGCTGCAAATCGACACACCCAAATTACCGCGCAACCTGCCCAAGACACTCAGCGAAGCCGATGTCGAGCTGCTGCTAAACGCACCCGACACGCAAACACCCTTGGGGTTACGCGACCGCACCATGCTGGAAGTGCTGTATGCCACCGGGCTGCGCGTGTCCGAACTGGTGAGCTTGCGCATCACGCAAGTGAGCATGGACATGGGCGTGGTGCGGGTGATGGGCAAGGGTAGCAAAGAACGGCTCGTGCCTTTAGGAGAAGTCGCGTTGGATTGGCTGCGCCGCTATCTGGCCGGCGGACGCGCGGTGTTGTTGGGCAGGCAGACTTGCGATGCGATGTTCGTCACCGCCCGCGCCGATGCCATGACACGGCAGATGTTCTGGTATTTGATCAAGAAACACGCGCGACAAGGCGGGCTGCAAACTCCCCTGTCCCCGCACACCCTGCGCCATGCCTTCGCCACGCACTTGCTGAATCACGGTGCCGACCTGCGCGTAGTGCAAATGCTGCTCGGCCACACCGACATCTCCACCACGCAAATTTACACCCACGTCGCCCGTGAGCGGCTCAAGACCTTGCATAAGCATCATCACCCGAGAGGTTAAGCGGACGGCGGCTTTGCTCAAAAACGCCCCCTCGCGCCATAGATACTCTGGATAAGCTGTCTCCATGATGAAATGATGAAAAGATATTGTTCGGATCACTCATCACGCTCGCCGATATAGCCTGTCCGGAATCGCTCCCGGACGACAAGTGAAGATCGGGGGCGGGCGCACCAGAATCACGGGCTAACCCGTGACTAGTCGCCAGCCCTGATCTTCCTCCACAGCGTGGTGCGGCTGATACCCAGATGCTTGGCGACGGCGGCCCGGTTGCCGTCGAAGCGCGCCATGGTCACATGCAGCGGCTCGGCCGGAACAACGGGTGGGATAGGCGGCTCGCCCTCCAACGAGGATGCGGCATTCGCGAGTTCCGGCGCGACACCCAGCATGAAAGCCGGAGTGAGGGCTTGCAGAGGCTCGGCGGACAGGAACAGCGCGGCGCGTTCCATGACGTTGCGCAATTCACGGACATTGCCCGGCCACGCATAGCCCGCCAGTAGCGGTGCGCAGGCCTGCATCTCGGCATGCAGGTTCTCATGCGGGCGCACGCCCAATGAGGCCAGCGCGTTCTTGAAACACCACGCCGCCAAGGGCACGATGTCTTCCGGACGTTTGCGCAATGTGGGCAGTGCCAGGCGCAGAACGCTCAAGCGATAATACAAATCGGCGCGGAAACGGCCTTCTTTGATGCGGTTCTCCAGATCGCAGTGGGTCGCGCTGATGATGCGCACATTCACCGGTATGGGTCGTGTGCCGCCGACACGCACCACTTCGCGCTCTTCCAGCACGCGCAGAAACCTCGTCTGCAAGGCCAGCGGCATCTCACCTATCTCATCGAGAAAAATCGTGCCCCGGTGCGCCGCCTCGAACAGCCCGGCATGCCCGCCGCGGCGCGAGCCGGTGAACGCGCCTTCTTCGTAACCGAACAATTCCGATTCCAGCAGCGACTCGGCGACCGCGCCGCAATTGAATGCGACGAAGGGTTTGTTGATTCCCTGCGCATGCAGGCTTTCGCGATGTATCGCCTGTGCAGTCAACTCTTTACCCGTGCCGGTCTCGCCTTGTATCAACACCGTGGCGGGCGATCTGGCGAACAGCACGACGGACTGGCGCACCCGTTTCATCTGCGCCGAATCGCCGCGCAGATCGCTCAGATTGTGTTTGGCGCGCAACGTGTCCGCGACCGGCGAGCCGCGCTTGCGCTTGGCTTCCAGCTGCGTGAAACGCGCGATCTCCAAGGCATTCTCAAAGGCCTGGCATATGGTCGCCGACGAATATACGAACACCCCCGTCAGCCCCGCTTCCTCCGCCAGGTCGGTGACCAGACCCGCCCCAACCACAGCTCTGATGCCATTGGCTTTCAGCTCGTTTATCTGCGCGCGCGCATCTTCTTCGGTATGGTAAATGCGCTGGGCGATCTTGAAGCCGAAAGTATCCTGGAACTCGGTCAGCTCGGGCATGGCCTGCTGATAGCTCACCACCCCGATATGCGGCGTGAGTTTGCGTGCCCGCGCGAGTGCCTGCATGACATCGAAGCCGCTGGCCTTGGCGATGATGACGGGCACGGACAAACGGCTCTTCAGATACGCGCCGTTGGAACCGGCGGCGACCACCGCATCACAATGCTCGGCCTCCAGCCGTTTGCGTATGTATTGCACGGCCTCTTCAAAACCGAGGCGGATAGGGTCGATGCTGGCGCGCTCGGCGTATTGCGGGGTGATATCGCGGAACAGGTCGAACAAACGAGTGATAGACACGGTCCAGATGACGGGTTTGTCGGGGGTGTCGCGTACGGGAGGATAGGCCATGTTTCAGCGGCTCTTCAAAAAATTTCAGGAGCGGATTGAAACATATTTTGAAACGCGCCATCCGGATTATCGGCTGTGCGCGCACAAATTCGTGCCCACTGCGGGTAGCATATCCGCAACAGACTAAAGATTTTATAGCGGCACGCTCGCGACTGGCACACTGCTTGCATCACGAACAGTGCCAACCACTTTCATGAAACACAGCCCGAGGTCACATATGAATTGCCATTCCGCAGGTGCAGCATTCCGTCGGGCGATCCAAGCAGAGTCGCCTTTGCAGATCGCCGGGGCGATCAATGCTAATCACGCGCTGCTGGCGAAGCGCGCGGGCTTCAAGGCGATCTACCTTTCCGGCGGCGGCGTGAGCGCCGGGTCGCTGGGCCTGCCCGATCTGGGTATCTCCAATCTGGACGACGTGCTGACCGATGTGCGCCGCATCACCGATGTGTGCGATGTGCCGCTGCTGGTCGATGCCGATACCGGCTTCGGCTCGTCGGCTTTCAATATCGCGCGCACGGTCAGATCCATGATCAAATTCGGCGCGGCCGCGATACACATCGAGGACCAGGTGGGCGCGAAGCGTTGCGGCCATCGACCCAACAAAGAGATCGTCAGCAAACAGGAAATGGTGGACCGCATCAAGGCGGCGGTAGACGCGCGCACCGATGGGGATTTCGTCATCATGGCGCGTACCGACGCGCTGGCAGTGGAAGGTCTGGATGCCGCACTGGATAGGGCGATGGCCTACGTCGAAGCCGGTGCGGACATGATTTTTCCCGAAGCCGTCACAGAGCTGGCGATGTATAAAAGATTCGCCCAGACCGTCAAGCTCCCGGTACTGGCCAACATCACCGAGTTCGGCAGCACGCCGCTGTTCACGTTGGAGCAGCTCGAGTCCGCCGATGTCCGGCTGGTGCTGTATCCGCTCTCCGCCTTCCGCGCCATGAACAAAGCCGCCGAAAACGTCTACACCGCGATCCGCCGCGACGGCACGCAACAGCATGTCGTCGATACCATGCAGACCCGCATGGAGCTGTATGAACGCATCGGCTATCACGACTACGAGCAAAAATTGGATGCGTTGTTCACGCAACAGAAAATAAAATGACTGTTATCGGCATCGGGGGAAAGCAATGAGCGAATCACCATCTGGCAGCTTCAAACCCAAAAAGTCGGTCGCGCTGTCCGGCGTGACGGCGGGCAACACGGCCTTGTGCACCGTCGGCAAGACGGGCAATGACCTGCATTACCGCGGCTACGATATTCTGGATATCGCCGATACCTGCGAGTTTGAAGAGATCGCCTATCTGCTGGTGCACGGCAAGCTGCCCAATGCGGCAGAACTGCAAGCCTACAAGACCAGACTCAAGTCGCTGCGCGGCATTCCGGCCAGCGTGAAATCGGTGCTGGAATGCCTGCCCGCCTCCTCGCACCCCATGGATGTGATGCGCAGCGCGGTATCCGCTCTGGGGTGCGTACTGCCGGAGGAGCACGACCACAACATCCAGGGTGCGCGCGACATCGCCGACCAGTTGATGGCCTCGCTGGGTTCGATGCTGCTGTACTGGTATCACTACAGCCACAACGGCAAACGCATCGCCGTCGAGACCGATGACGACTCTATAGGCGGGCATTTCCTGCACCTCTTACAGGGTAAGCCGGTATCGGCTGCGTGGGGAAAAGCCATGCACACCTCGCTGATCCTGTATGCGGAGCACGAGTTCAACGCGTCCACTTTCACCGGTCGCGTGATCGCCGGAACCGGCTCGGATATGTACTCCGCAGTGACGGGCGCGATCGGCGCGTTGCGCGGCCCCAAGCACGGCGGCGCGAACGAGGCGGCGTTCGAGATACAGAAACGCTACGACAATCCCGATGAAGCCGAGGCCGACATACGCCAGCGCGTAGAGAACAAGGAAGTCATCATCGGCTTCGGCCATCCGGTCTATACCATCTCCGACCCGCGCAACCAGGTCATCAAAGCAGTGGCGCGCAAGCTCTCCCTCGATGCCGGGTCGATGAAGATGTTCGACATCGCCGACCGGCTGGAAAGCGTGATGTGGGACATCAAGAAGATGTTCCCGAACCTGGACTGGTACTCGGCGGTGTCGTATCACATGATGGGCGTGCCGACCGCGATGTTCACGCCGCTGTTCGTCATCGCGCGCACCTCCGGCTGGGCGGCGCACATCATCGAACAGCGCATCGACAACAAGATCATTCGCCCCAGCGCCAACTATGTAGGCCCGGAAAACCTGAAGTTCACCCCGCTCGCGCAACGCGCTTAACCGCAGTTACCAAGAAGGCACCCCATGTCAGCATTCCTGCCCAACGCCCGGCCCGAAGCCGATCAAGTCATCGTCGATATCGTCGATTACGTCACAAAATACCAGATCACCTCCCAGCTCGCCTACGACACCGCGCGACTGTGTCTGATCGACACGCTGGGTTGCGGGCTGGAAGCACTGGAGTATCCCGCCTGCAAAAAGTTGCTCGGCCCCGTCGTACCGGGCACCATCGTGCCCAACGGCGCGAAAGTGCCCGGCACGCAATTCCAGCTCGACCCCGTGCAAGCCGCATTCAACATCGGCGCGATGATACGCTGGCTGGATTTCAACGACACCTGGCTGGCCGCCGAGTGGGGCCACCCCTCGGACAATTTGGGCGGCATCCTGGCGACAGCCGATTGGCTGTCGCGCACCGCCGTGGCCGCCGGCAAGAAACCGCTGAAGATGAGAGAGGTGCTGACCGCGATGATCAAGGCGCACGAAATACAGGGCTGCATCGCGCTGGAAAACTCCTTCAACAAGGTCGGGCTGGATCATGTGATTCTGGTCAAGGTCGCCTCGACCGCCGTGGTCGCCGAGATGATGGGGTTGACCACAGCAGAGATCATCAACGCGGTCTCCCTGGCATGGGTGGATGGGCAATCGCTACGCACCTATCGCCATGCGCCCAACACCGGCTCGCGCAAATCCTGGGCCGCGGGCGATGCCACTTCCCGCGCGGTGCGTTTGGCTCTGATAGCGAAGACCGGCGAGATGGGCTATCCGTCGGTGTTGACCGCCAAGACCTGGGGCTTCTACGATGTGTCGTTCAAAGGCCAGCCGTTCAAGTTTCAGCGTCCTTATGGAAGTTATGTGATGGAGAACGTGCTGTTCAAGATCTCCTTCCCTGCCGAATTCCATTCGCAGACCGCCGTGGAAGCCGCGATGACCCTGCATCAGCAGCTCGCCAGTGCGGGCAAGACCGTGGATGACATCAGCAAGATCACGATACGCACCCATGAGGCTTGCATACGCATCATCGACAAGCATGGCCCGCTGGACAATCCGGCCGACCGCGACCATTGCATCCAGTACATGGTGGCCGTGCCGTTGGTCTTTGGCCGGCTGGTCGCCTCGGATTATGAAGACAAGGTCGCGGCCGACACCCGCATCGACACCTTGCGCGACAAGATCGTTTGTGTCGAAGACAAATCCTTCACCCAGGACTATCACGACCCCAGGAAACGCTCGATCGCCAACGCGCTGACGGTCGAGTTCAAGGACGGCAAGACGCTAGCAGAAGTCGTGGTTGAATATCCTATCGGTCACGCCCGTCGCCGCAAGGATGGCATCCCATTGCTGGTGGACAAATTCAAGATCAATCTGGCGCGCCAGCTCCCCGCCAAACAGCGACAATCAATACTGGATGTGTCACTCGATCAGGACCAGCTGGAGACCATGCCGGTCAATGAATACGTGGACATGTACGTGATCTAATCCGGCTTGCAGACCGGCGCAGCCTAACAGGTGCCAGAACGCGGCGTTATCCGGCATTTAAAGACGAATCTGGGGAGGCGTTATGAACTATGCGGAATTCTACAAGCTATCGGTCGATGACCCGCAGGCCTTCTGGGCCCGGCAGGCCGAGCTAATAGACTGGCACCAGCCCTACACCCAAGTCCTCGATTACACGAACCCGCCATTCGCCAAATGGTTCGTCGGCGGGCAAACCAATTTGTGTTTCAATGCCGTCGACAGATGGCTGGACACGCAAAGTGACCAGCCCGCGCTGATCGCCATCTCCACCGAGACCCAGACGGAACAGGTGTATAGCTTCGCGGAGCTCGCGCAAGAGGTGCAGTGCGCCGCCGCCATCATGCAATCGCTGGGGGTGTGCAAAGGTGACCGGGTGTTGATCTACATGCCGATGATCGCCGAGGCCGCTTTTGCCATGCTGGCTTGCGCGCGCATCGGCGCGATCCATTCGGTGGTGTTCGGCGGCTTCGCATCGAACAGCCTGGCGACACGAATCGATGATGCAAAGCCCAAGCTCATCGTCTCGGTCGATGCCGGTTCGCGCGGCGGCAAACGCATGCCCTACAAACCGCTGCTGGATGCGGCCATCGACATGTCGCGACACAAGCCCGAGCGCGTGCTGTGGGTCGACCGCGGCCTAAGCCCTATGGGCCGGGTGACGGATCGCGATGTCGATTACGCCGCCGCGCGCAGGCAGCATATGAACGCGCGAGTCCCGGTAGTTTGGCTGGAATCGAATGCCCCCTCGTACATCCTCTATACATCAGGCACGACGGGACACCCCAAGGGCGTGCAGCGCGATGTCGGCGGCTACGCGGTGGCACTCGCGGCGTCGATGAAACACATCTATTGCGGCCGCGCCGGAGAGACGTATTTTTCCACGTCGGATATCGGCTGGGTGGTGGGTCATTCCTACATCGTCTACGGCCCGCTCATCGCGGGTATGACGACCATCATGTACGAGGGGCTGCCGATTCTGCCGGATGCGGGCATCTGGTGGAGCATCGTCGAAAAATACCAAGTCGCACGCATGTTCACCGCACCCACCGCCGTGCGGGTATTGAAGAAATATCCCACCGGGTTCATGCACAAGCATGACCTGTCCTCGCTGAAGACGCTGTATCTCGCCGGTGAGCCGCTGGATGAGACCACCTCGCACTGGATATCCTCCGAACTGGGCGTGCCGGTGATCGACAACTACTGGCAGACCGAGACCGGCTGGCCCATCCTGACTATAGCCAAAGGCGTGGAAGACTTGCCCACCAAACTGGGTAGCCCGGGTATCCCCGTGTATGGATACAAGGTCAAGATCCTCAACGAAACCACCGGCGAGATATGCGGTACGAATGAAAAAGGCGTGGTGGTCATCGAGGGCCCCCTGCCACCGGGCTGCATGCAGACCGTGTATGGTGACGACCAGCGTTTCGTCCAGACCTACTGGTCGAACTTCCGCACCGAGCAGGTCTACTCCACTTTCGACTGGGGGATACGCGATGAGGATGGCTACTACTTCATCCTGGGTCGCACCGACGATGTGATCAATGTCGCCGGACACAGACTCGGCACGCGCGAGATCGAAGAAAGCATCTCCCGCCATACCGATGTGGCCGAGGTCGCGGTGGTGGGTGTGGAGGACAAATTAAAAGGCCAGGTCGCTGTGGCATTTGTTATTCTTAAGAACACAAAATTGGTGGCGACGGCGGAAAGCAGAGTGGCGAAGGAAAAAGAGATCATGGCGGTGGTGGACCAACGACTCGGCGCGTTGGCCCGCCCCTCGCGCGTGCACTTCGTCACGCTGTTGCCCAAGACGCGCTCGGGAAAATTGTTGCGCCGTTCATTGCAGGCGATCTGCGAAGGCCGCGCCCCGGGCGACCTGAGCACCATAGAAGACCCGGCATCGCTGGAGCAGATACGAAGCGTGTTGCAAATCTAGTCGACCATCATGCACAAACGCACTGTTATCTTTATTTCGGACGGAACCGGCATCACCGCTGAAACGCTGGGCAATGGGCTGCTCTCGCAATTCGAAGGCATCAATTTTCAGCATGTGCGCCTACCCTTTGTGGACACGGTGGAAAAAGCGGAACAGGGTTTGGAGCGTATCACCGGGATCGGCAAACTGGATGGCATCCGACCCCTGGTCATCATGACCATGATGGACCCGCAACTCGGCACGATCCTGCGCCGGGCCGACGCGCTGATACTGGATCTGTTCGAGGCTTTCATCGCGCCGCTCGAGCAAGAGTTGGGCACACAGTCTTCTCATACCGCAAGGCGCATGCACGGCCAGTCCGGCCGCGAATATGCCAGCCGTATCGAGGCGATGAATTTCGCGCTGGCCCATGACGACGGTATCTCGGCCGCCAAATTGAAAAACGCCGATGTGATTCTGGTCGGCGTGTCGCGCAGCGGCAAAACGCCGACCTGTTTGTACCTGGCGCTGCAGTTCGGGCTCAAGGCGGCGAACTATCCGCTCATCCCGGAAGACTTCGAGCGCAGCCGTCTGCCAGACACCCTGCTGCCGTTTCGCGACAAGTTGTTCGGCCTGACCATCGCCCCCGAACAACTGCAACGCATACGCCAGGAGCGCAAACCTAACAGCCGCTACGCATCGCTGGAGAATTGCCGCTACGAGGTGGCCGCCGCCGAAAGTCTGATGGATAGGGCCGAAATCGTCTATTTCGACATGACCGCGCGATCGATAGAAGAAATCGCGGTACAGTTGTTGCAGGCAGTGCGGCGGGAAGCATAAAGATAAAAAATGAGCAGATACGATTTTAATTTAGGAGGTTCACCATGCAGCAGTATGTGATTCCGTTCCAATCTTTGGGCCTCGCCGACATCGCGCAAGTCGGCGGCAAGAACGCCTCGCTGGGAGAGATGATCCGCCATTTGGGTGCGGCCGGCGTGCAAGTGCCCGGCGGTTTCGCCACCACGGCAACGGCCTATCAGGAGTTCCTGTCCACCAGCGGATTGGATCAGCGCATCGCGCGGGCCTTGAGCAAATTGAATGTGGATGACGTGGTCGCACTCGCCCAAGCCGGCGCGCAGATACGTTCATGGATCATCGACACGCCCTTGCCTGCCGCGTTGGAACAGGCGATACGCCAACATTACGCGCAGCTCGCCGCCGCAGGCGAGGGCAGCTTCGCGGTGCGCTCCTCGGCCACCGCCGAAGACCTGCCGGATGCCTCTTTCGCCGGACAGCAGGAGACCTTTCTCAACATCCACGGCATAGACAACATCCTCCACGCGATCCGCGAGGTGTTCGCCTCGCTGTATAACGACCGCGCGATTTCCTATCGCGTCCACACCGGCTATCACGATACCGGCGTGGCTTTGTCGGCTGGCGTGCAGCGCATGGTGCGTTCCGACCTGGGTGCGGCGGGCGTGATGTTCACGCTGGACACCGAGTCCGGGTTTCGCGATGCGGTGTTCATCACCTCATCCTACGGACTGGGCGAAATGGTCGTGCAAGGCTCGGTCAACCCCGACGAGTTCTATGTGCACAAGCCCCAACTCGCAGCGGGTTATCCCGCGCTGGTGCGGCGCAGCCTGGGCTCCAAACAACAGCGCATGGTGTTCGATACCGACAGGGTCGCCGGACGCTCCACGCGTATCGAGGAAGTGCCGGAAGCATCGCGCCAGCGTTTTTCATTGAGCGATGAAGAAGTGCTGCAACTGGCGAAATACGCCGTGTCCATCGAACAGCATTACGGTCGCCCCATGGACATCGAGTGGGGCAAGGATGGCGCGGACGGCAAGCTCTACATCCTGCAAGCGCGCCCGGAGACCGTGCAGTCGCAAGCGCATTTGAAACAAGCTGGCGGCGCGACCAAATACCAGCTCAAACAAACGGGCGAGGTGCTCATCGAAGGGCGCGCGATCGGACAAAAGATAGGCGCGGGGCCGGTGCGCCTGGTCAAGAGCGCGGCCGAGATGCACAAGGTGCAGCCGGGCGACGTGTTGGTCACCGACATGACCGACCCCAACTGGGAGCCGGTCATGAAAAAAGCCTCGGCCATCATCACCAACCGGGGCGGGCGCACCTGCCATGCCGCCATCATCGCGCGCGAGCTGGGCATCCCCGCCATCGTCGGTTGCGGCCATGCCACCGGGGTTTTGCTCGAGCACGAGCTGGTCACAGCAAGCTGCGCGGAAGGCGACACCGGCTACGTCTATCGCGGCCGCCTGGATTTTGCGGTGAGCCAACTGGATGACGCGCCCCTGCCGGAGATTCCGGTCAAGCTGATGCTCAACGTGGGCAACCCGTCACTGGCGTTCGAATTCGCGTCTCTGCCCTCGGCGGGCATCGGGCTGGCGCGTCTGGAGTTTGTCATCAACAACCTCATCGGCATCCATCCCAAAGCGGTGCTGGAATACCAGAAACTCCCCACGGAATTACGCGCAAAGGTCTTGCTCAAGGCCAGCGGCTACGCCGATCCGGTGAGTTTCTATGTGGACAAGCTGACGGAGGGCATCGCCACCTTGGCGGCGGCATTCTGGCCGCGTCCCGTCATCGTGCGCATGTCCGATTTCAAGTCAAACGAATACCGGAAATTATTGGGTGGCGAACTGTATGAGCCGCTGGAAGAAAACCCCATGCTCGGTTTTCGCGGGGCGGGACGCTATGTCGCGAAGAGCTTCCGGGATTGCTTCGAGCTCGAATGCCGCGCCATGAAAAAAGTGCGCGGAGACATGGGCTACCGCAACGTCGAGATCATGATCCCCTTCGTGCGCACCGTGGCGGAAGCCCGCGAGGTGGTGGAGATGCTGGCGCAACAAGGCTTGCGGCGCGGCGAGAACGGCCTGCGTCTGATCATGATGTGCGAGATCCCATCCAACGCGCTGCTCGCCGAAGACTTCCTGCAATACTTCGACGGATTCTCTATCGGCTCGAACGACCTCACTCAACTCACGCTGGGACTGGATAGAGATTCCAGTCTGGTGGCGGATAAATTCGATGAGCGTGATGCCGCCGTCAAAGCCTTGTTGAAAATGGCGATCAGTACCTGTAACCGGCTGGGTAAATACGTCGGCATCTGCGGACAAGGCCCGTCGGATCATTTCGATTTCGCGCAATGGCTGATGCAAGAAGGCATACAAACCCTATCGCTGAATCCCGATACGCTGCTGGGAACCTGGCGCAAGCTGGGTGCGGTGCAAGCTTGCGGGGGCGACATGGCGGATTGAGTTAAAATCCGCCCATGAAAAATCCCTCACTCTTGGCTCTGTTCGGCTGGCTGTTCGGCACGCCGACCTCATGCGATGCCTGAGTTTTTCCTCACCGAAAGTCGTGCCCGTTTACGCACTTGGCTGGCCGTCGTTTACACCCTGTTCATCGTGTACGCGAGTTTGTCGCCGTTTTCGGGATGGCGCGATCAGGGACTGAATTTCATCGATGTGCTCGAGCAACCCCTGCTGCTCACCTACACGGCCTTCGACGCGATACTCAACCTGCTTTCCTATCTGCCGCTGGGGCTGTTTCTGGGCCTTGCATTGCGCGCGCGGCTGAATCCCCTGCCCAGCCTGATCTGTGCCTGCGCGCTGGGCATCGCGCTGTCGGCAGGCATGGAGTTCATGCAAATGTATCTGCCGACGCGCACCAGCTCGAACCTGGACGTGCTCACCAATAGCACGGGGACGTTGATCGGCGCGTTGATCGCCCTGAGCATCACCCGCTGGACAGGCTTATACACACGGCTCACAAGCTGGCGCGACCGCACTTTTTCGCATGGCAAGATAATGGATTTCGGTCTGGCGTTGCTGGCGCTCTGGGTGTTCGGTCAGATAAACCCCTCATTGCCCATATTGGGGAATGTGTTCATCAGCGCGGTCGCGCACCAACCTTTCGCCGCAGCGGCAAGCGCGCCGTTCGATGCGTGGGAGAGTGCCGCCGTGATGCTGAATCTATTGATGTTGGGCACACTGCTGCTGACGCTATTGCGCAACCCGTCCACGGTCATCAACGCCTTGTTGCTGGTGCTGACCGGCGTGGCTCTGGTGAAATTCATCACCGCCGCCGTTCTGCTTAAATCGTCGGCGATGCTGTTGTGGGTGAACAGCGAAGCGGTGCTGGGTATCCTGCTGGGCAGCGTGCTGCTGCTCGCCACGCGCCGGTTGTCTCACGGCAACGTGATCCGCTTCGGTGTGCTGCAAACGCTGGGCTACATCGTGATCGCGCATTTCGTGCTGGACAGCCGCACGCCCGCCGCCGCGATGTCCATCTACCATTGGCATTACGGCCATTTGCTCAACTACAACGGCCTCGCCCAGACCATCACCCTGATTTTCCCGGCCCTGCTGCTGTTGCATCTGTGGCGTGTACGCAACGTATAATTTCCGCACTTTATATCGGAGCACGACCATGAGTTATTTCGACAAACATGTATTCTTCTGCACCAACCAACGCGCCAACAACGAGGGTTGCTGCAACAACCACGCCGCGCAAAAGATGCGTGACTACGTCAAAGACAAAGTCAAACAACTCGGAATTTCCTCAGCCTCCAACCGCATCCGCATCAATTCGGCGGGCTGCATGGATCGCTGCGACGAGGGCCCGGTGATCGTGGTCTATCCCGAAGGCACGTGGTACACCTATGTCGATGAGAGCGATCTGGACGAGATCATCGAAGAACATCTGAAGAACGGGCGCATCGTCGAGCGGCTGAAAATTTAGGGTATCCGAAATGTTTTGTTAATCAAAATACAAGGCTGCTTTGTTCCACGATCGGGAGTTCAAACCGAACCTGCGTTCACACTCAAGCTTAAAGAATGCAAATTAAGTGTATTTATTCATCATAAATTTTCACTAGTGTCCGGTTAAATTGAGACGCGCCGGCGGCAACGTCAACATTGATAAGGGTTTCAAGAGATTCATGGGTGTCCACGATTTGAATTCTAG
>JABEVF010000002.1 GCA_013043965.1 Gallionella sp.
CGGACACAATTTTTTTAACGCGTTGTTCAATAGACATCTTTTCTCTCCTACCCTAAATTAAAGTTCAAAAAAGCTCCGGCATTGTATCAAACTTGCCCGATTTTCCAAACGACATCGCAACGCAAATTAAAACGGCCTATAAATCATCTTGTTGTCAGCAACCAATGGAACTTGAACAACCGCATCATCCGGCGAGCCGCCAGCCACCGATCGCGCATGCACCCAATAAAAAAGGAGCCCGATGGACTCCTTTTCCTAACCACACCTGCAAGTCAAACAGCCGATTACTTCTTAACGCCGTTTACGGTGGCTTTCAGTGTCGCACCTGCCTTGAAGGCTGGAACTTTGGATGCTTTGATCTTCAACTCTGCGCCGGTCTTAGGATTGCGGCCAACACGCGCAGCACGTTTACGCACTTCAAATGTACCAAAACCAACCAGGGCGATGCTATCGCCCTTTTTCAGTGTACTGCTGATGATGTCCAGCAGACCGGCGATGTTGCGTTCCGCGTCGGCTTTGGTGCTACCAGTTTTTTCAGCCAATGCATCTATCAGTTCTTTTCTGTTCATGTTGTTTATTCCCTAGTGAATGTATGAATAAATAACTGCACCATGCAGCGGGCTGAAGTTTAGCACCCATCTTATTCAATCTGTATAGCCCTGCGACTATTTTTTTGCGCACCAAATAAAGGCCTCGGCCCCTCCGCACCCCGCCCCCAGCCTTGCGCGGCGACACGGAGAGGCAGTCTTTCACGCTACCAGCACGCGCAAAAAGAACGCGCTTGAATCGAACTAGCCGATAGACAAAATTACAGTATTTTGCTTAAAAAGCAATGGCTTGCCTCCGCGTGCGCGCGTGCCGAAATAGCCCTGCAACACCGCCCCATCCAGCTTGACGTGCTGCTCGCGCGTGCCGGACATACAGGTGATTTTCACGCTGGGCTGGTCGATCACGGCAACATCGACCAATTCGTCGCCCTCCGCCAAGCCCATCACAATCACGCCTTTGCCGCCACCTGGTAGATTTTTCATCTCGGCCAGCGTAAACACCAACAAACGTCCGGCGCGCGAGACGGCGGCAAGCAACGAGTGCGGCGTGGCGGTAAAAAACACCGGACGCAGTATCGCCGCGCCATCCGCCGCGATGAACTGTTTGCCCGCTTTGTTGCGCGCCAGCATATCCGCGATAGCGCATGTGAAGCCGTAGCCTGCGGCCGTGGCCAATAACACCTGCTGTGCCGCGATGCCGCAGAATGCATGCACGATGCGCGCGCCCGCTGCCACCTCGACCAAGCTGGTGAGCGGCACACCGTCGCCTCGGCCACCCGGCACAGACGCGACGGACACGCTGCATACCCGGCCATTGCTACAGATCACGATGCAATGATCGGTGCTGCGGCACTCGAATGTCGCCAGCAGCCCATCGCCCTCTTTGAACGCGACACCGCTGATGTCCAAGCCATGCCCCAGCCGTGTGCGCACCCAATGTTTTTTGGAGAGGATGACCGTCACGGCTTCATCCACCACGGCGACAGTCAACACCGCGCGCTCGGCTTGCTCGATCAGCGTGCGCCTATCGTCACCATAGGTTTTCACGTCGGCATCGATCTCCCCCGCCACCAGCTGGCGCAAGGCCTTCTCGCTCGCGAGCAATTTTTCCAGCTTGGTACGCTCGTCCGTCAACGCCTTCAACTCGCGCTCGATCTTGATGCCTTCGAGCTTGGCCAGCTGGCGCAAACGGATCTCCAAAATATCCTCGGCTTGACGTTCGGATAAATTAAAACGCGCGATCAGCGCGGCCTTGGGTTCATCCGACTCGCGTATCACCGCGATCACCTCATCGATATTCAGATAGACGATCATGCGTCCTTCGAGAATATGGATGCGCTCGTTCACCTGACCCAAACGGTGCGTCACACGCCGGGACACCGTCGCCACGCGGAATTGCGCCCATTCGCGCAGGATGCTGGCGAGCGGCTTTTGCTGCGGTCGCCCATCCAACCCTATCATCACCATGTTCAGCGACAGCGAGCATTCCAAGCTGGTGTGCGCGAGCAATACCGTCATCAGCTCCGCGGATGTCTGGCGGCTGGACTTGGGTTCCAGCACCAGGCGCACCGCCTGGTCTTTGTCCGATTCATCCGAAACCTTATCCAACACCGACAGGATCAGCGCTTTGTTCTGCACCTGGTCTTGCGACAAGGCTTTTTTATTCGCGCGCACTTTGGGATTGGTCAAGTCCTCGATTTCCTCGAGTATTTTTTTCGTCGACACCCCGTGCGGCAATTCGTGCACCACCACTTGCCATTGGCCGCGCGCCAATTCTTCCACGCTCCAGCGCGCGCGCATTTTGAGCAACCCGCGCCCGGTGCGATAGCACTCGCGTATCTCTGCCGCAGAAGAAATGATCTGTCCGCCGCCGGGCAGATCCGGGCCCGTCACGTGTGCCAACAAGGCATCGCTGGCGATATCGGGATTGCGCACACAGGCCGCCGCCGCCGAGCCGATCTCGCGCAGATTGTGCGAAGGGATCTCGGTCGCCATCCCCACCGCGATACCCGACGCGCCGTTGAGCAACACCATGGGCAAGCGCGCGGGTAACAAGGCCGGCTCTTCGAATGCGCCGTCATAGTTGGGCACGAAGTCCACCGTGCCCATGTTGATCTCGGCCAGCAGCAGCTCGGCGATGGGCGTGAGCCGGCTTTCGGTATAACGCATCGCGGCGGCATTGTCGCCGTCGCGCGAGCCGAAATTCCCCTGCCCGTCCACCAGCGGATAACGCAGCGAAAAACTCTGCGCCAGACGCACCATCGCCTCATAGGCCGACGAGTCGCCGTGCGGATGGAACTTACCCAGCACCTCGCCGACCACGCGCGCCGATTTGACATGGCGGCTGTTCGCCAGCAGCCCCATCTCGCGCATGGCGTAGAGGATGCGGCGTTGCACCGGTTTCTGCCCGTCGCACACATCGGGCAAGGCGCGCCCTTTCACCACCGATACGGCATATTCCAGATAGGCGCGCTCGGCGTATTGCGCCAGCGGCACGGCATCGCCTTCCGGTGGCGGCGGCAAAGCCGAAAAACTGCGCGCGCCACCATTGCCATTCGCCGCGACGGTTGCCACCCCGGCTTCAGTCTCAACTGCTGCCAGATCGAGTTCACCCACAAATTGGGACGTTGGACTATTAGACATCGCCATTCACCTCATTACC
>JABEVF010000018.1 GCA_013043965.1 Gallionella sp.
AGGGCAAAACTAAACGGGCTGAACGCGCCTTTTTGCAGACTCATGCTTGGTTCGTAAGTGGAGTTTGGAAAATACGGGGTTGTTCAGCGTAGCCTTAAGCATTATCGCGACAAACCATCTGGAGAAAAACGATGCGCGTAGGATTTCTTGTCACTTGCCTGGTTGACTCCATGCGCCCCCGCATCGGCTTCGCCGCGATCGAATTGCTGGAAGCGGCCGGCTGCGAAGTCATCGTTCCCGAGCAGCAGACCTGTTGCGGCCAGCCCGGCTACAACTCGGGCGACCGCAAATCCGCCAAGGCGATGGCACTGAAGTTCCTCGCCGAATTTGAAGCCTTCGATTATGTGGTTCTGCCTTCCGGTTCCTGCGCCGGGATGATACGCGTGCATTACCCCGATCTCTGCAAAGACGACCCCGCCCTGCTGGCGAGATGCATCGCCGTGGGCGCACGCACTTTCGAGCTGACCGATTTTCTGGCCAATGTCGCCAAGCTGGAAAAGATGCCGGGCACCTTTCGGGGCGCGCTGACCTACCACGATTCCTGCTCGGGCCTGCGCGAACTCGACGTCTACAAACAGCCGCGCTCACTGCTGGCGAGCATGCCCGGTGTCGCGATCAACGAGATGGTGGAATCGGCCACCTGCTGCGGCTTCGGCGGGACATTCTCGGTCAAGTACGGGGAGCTGTCGACGCGCATGGCGGACAACAAATGCCGGCACATAGCAGCCATTCACGCCGGGACCGTCGTCGGCGGCGACCTGGGCTGCCTGCTGAATATCGAAGGCCGCTTGCGCCGCAATGGCGATCACACCACCCGCGTGATGCACATCGCAGAAGTGCTGGCCGACACCGAGAAATAATGAAAAACAACTCCATCGATTTCAAACGCCAGGCCACCATCAAGCTGGCCGATGCCAAACTCCAGGGCGCGCTGGCGCGCCTGCAGTCGCGTTTCGTCGAAGGCCGTTCGGCGGTCATCAGCGAGATCCACGACCTGCAAGAGACGCGCAATGCCGCCGCCGCGATACGCGACCGGGTACTGAACGATCTGGAACACTGGCTGCTGCATTTCGAACAGCAGGCCACCGCGCGCGGCGCGATCGTGCACTGGGCCGAATCCGGCGCCGACGTGAACCGCATCGTCGCCGAGATCGCCGTCCAGCACGGCGTGCGCACGGCGGCCAAATCCAAGTCCATGGTCAGCGAGGAGTGCGGGCTGAACGAAGCTCTGGAACGCGCCGGAGTCGAGGTGATGGAAACCGACCTGGGCGAATACATCCTGCAACTCGCCCACGAAGCGCCGTCGCACATCGTCGCGCCGGTGGTGCACAAGAACAAGGAAGAGATATCAGACCTGTTCGCGGAAAAACATAATCTGCCGCGCAAGACCGGCATCGCCGAGCTGTGCCGCGAGGCGCGCGAAATTTTGCGCCCGGCGTTTTTGAACGCGGACATGGGCATATCCGGCGCCAATTTTCTGGTGGCCGAGACCGGCTCCGCGCTGATCGTCACCAACGAAGGCAACGGTCGTCTGGTCACCACACTGCCGCGCGTGCATGTCGCGATCACCGGCATAGAAAAAGTCGTTCCCACGCTGGAAGACGTGACCACATTGCTGCGCCTGCTGCCTCGCTCCGCCACCGGGCAATCGATCACCAACTATGTATCGGTGCTGACCGGCAACAAGAATGCAGAAGATCACGACGGTCCGGAGCATTTCCACATCATCTTGCTCGACAATGGCCGCAGCGGCCTGCTCGGCGGCGAGATGCAGGACATGCTGCGCTGCATCCGTTGCGGCGCGTGCATGAACCATTGCCCGGTGTACCAGAATATCGGCGGCCATGCCTATGGCTGGGTGTATCCCGGCCCGATGGGTTCGATATTGACGCCGCTGCTGGGCGGCCTGGAGAACGCGCCTGACCTGCCCAATGCGTCGACCTTGTGCGGGGCTTGCACGGTAGTCTGTCCGGTGAAAATCCCGTTGCCGGATCTGCTGCGCAAGTTGCGCGAAAGACAGATGGAACGCGGCATGAAATCCAGACAGGAAACCTTGCTGCTCAAGGCCTGGGCGTGGCTCGCGCTGCATCCTAACGTCTATGCGTTCGCCACCAAAATCGGCGTGCGCATGATGAGCTTACTCGGCGGCAAAAACAAATTACTGCATAGCCTGCCCGGGGTGCGCGGCTGGAGCGATGGTCGCGATTTTCCGGCGCCGGCAGGCAAAACATTCCGTGAACTGTACAGGCAGAAAAAACGCAAATGAACGCACGCGAAAACATTCTTGGCAGGATACGCGATGCCCAAGCTCGCGCAGCAAAAGGGACGCCAGCAGACACGCTGACCGGCCATCTCGCGCAGCACCCGCGCGGGCCTGTGCCACCGCCACCGGAAGACCTGGTCGCATGCTTCAAAGCGCGCGCCATCAAACTGTCCAGCGATGTGCTGGAAACGCGTGACCGTAAAAATGTGCCGGAATTATTGGCGAATTATTTGCGTCAGAAATCTCTGCCCTTGAGCGGCGTGTGCTGGCCGTCGCTTGGCGGCTTGCCGTGGCATGCAGCGGGCCTGGAGATGCAGTCGCGCCCTGCGAGGAACGAGGATCTGGTCGGGGTGACCGGCGCGTTCTGCGCCATCGCGGAAACGGGCACGCTGATGCTGCTTGGCGGCGCAAGAACGCCCGCCACCACCAGCTTGCTGCCGGAAACCCATGTGGCGATCGTCGACCCGGGTCGCATCGTCGCGACCATGGAAGATGCCTGGGGTTTGATGCGCGAAGCAGTCGGACAACCGCCGCGCGCGGTCAACTTCATCTCCGGCCCGTCGCGCACCGCAGACATCGAACAGACCGTCACGCTGGGCGCGCACGGGCCGTATCGGGTGCTGCTGATCATCGCCCCCGCCGCATGAGGTGCGCGCCGTCCGCCCAGGCATTCCGACTCGACGGGCCCCGACGGATAGCCTATCTTCCTAGAATTCCCGCGTCGCCGCGAAATGCGCGAGATCCAACAGACATTGTTTGTGGGCTGAATCGGGCAGCCCCGCCAATGCGGCACAGGCGGCCTCGGTTTCGCGCATGGCGACTTCCCTGGTGTAGTCCAACGCGCCAGTGGCGTGGATGATCTCCAGCACCTCGGCGAACTTTTCCACCGCGCCGTTCTCAATGGCATCTCGCACCACGGCGGCTTGCGCGCTGGTGCCGGTCTGCATCGCGTAGATCAAGGGCAGCGTGGGCTTGCCTTCCGCCAGATCGTCGCCCAGATGTTTGCCGGTCTGCGCCTCGTTCGCGGAATAGTCCAGCACGTCATCCACCAACTGGAACGCCGTGCCCAGGTGCATGCCGTATTTCGCGGCGGCCGATTGTTCGGCAGCGGGGGCCTGGCCCAGGATCGCGCCGAGACGCATCGCGGCTTCAAACAGCTTGGCCGTTTTGCAATGGATCACGCGCATGTAATTGGCGGTGTCGACATCGGCATCATGGCAATTGAGCAGCTGCAACACTTCGCCCTCGGCGATCAGGTTGGTCGCATCGGCCAGCGTTTGCATCACGCTCATCTCGCCAACCTCCACCATCATCTGAAACGCGCGCGAATACAGGAAGTCGCCGACCAGCACACTGGCCGCGTTGCCGAACATGGCACTGGCGGTGGCCTTGCCGCGGCGCAACTCGGACTCATCGACCACATCGTCATGCAGCAAAGTCGCGGTATGGATGAATTCCACCACCGCCGCCAGATCGTGATGCCGCGTGCCCTGATAGCCGAAGGCATGGGCGGACACCACCACCAGAGCGGGACGCAGCCGCTTGCCGCCGCCGCCGATGATGTATTCGCCGATCTGGTTCACCAGCAGCACTTCCGAATGCAAGCGCGTGCGTATGACCAGATCCACCGCGGCCATATCGGTCGCGAGCAATTTTTTGAAGTTATCTAAAAACACGTTCTATCCTGAATGGGTATCTGTGAAACGACCGGCTGTCATGCCTTTTTTGTGGCGCGCATTGTCGCACAAAATTCCTTTATCGCATCCCGGCAGCCTGTTCGCGCCGCCGCAACACGAAACCAATCGCGATGCCCAGCCCGCTCAAGGCCAGCACATAGTGCGCGGGAGCCATACGATCCAGGGGCAACAACATACTCACCATGATAGGAGTCAGTCCGCCGAACACGGCATACGCCACGTTGTAGGAGAACGACAAGCCAGAAAAGCGCACCACGGGCGGGAACAGCCGCACCGCCGTGCTCGGCACCACACCGATCACGCCGACGAAGAACCCGCACAGCGCGTAGAGCGCGTAAATATTTTCCGGTGCGGTCGCCATCTGCATGTAGAACAGCATCGAAGTCAGACCCAACATCAGGCAGCCCAACATCAGCACGCGTCCCGCGCCGTAACGATCCGAGAGCGCGCCGAACACCACGCAGCCCAGGCTCAGGAACACGGTCGCGATACTGTTGGCCTGCAACGCCGTGGTCGCGGGAATCGCAAAGAGTTTCTGCACCAGCGTGGGAGTCATCAGGATCATCACCACGATGGCCGCCGACAGCAGCCAGGTCATCAGCATAGTCAACACGACGGCGGGCCGATGCGCGCGTATCACCTGTTTCAACGGCAGCTCATCGGCCAATGCCTGGCGCGCCTGCAGCTCCTTGAACACCGGCGTTTCGTGCAGCCATTGCCTCAACCACACCGACACGAAACCGAATATCCCGCCGATGATGAAAGGCACACGCCACCCCGAACTCAATAGCTCCTCCGGACTATACGAATGGTTCACCGCCGTCGCCACCAGAGAACCCAGCAAGATCCCGCCGGTCAACCCCGCCGTCAGCGTGCCGCAGGCGAATCCCACATGCCGCGCCGGCACATGCTCCGAGACGAACACCCACGCTCCCGGCACTTCGCCGCCTATGGCCGCGCCCTGCATCACGCGCAGCAACAACAACAGGATAGGAGCCCAGATCCCGATGCTCGCGTAAGTCGGCAGCAGGCCTATCGCCAGCGTCGGCACGGACATCAGGAAGATGCTCAGCGTGAACATGCGCTTGCGCCCCATCAGGTCGCCGAAGTGCGCCATCACGATGCCGCCCAGAGGGCGCGCCAGATAGCCCGCCGCAAAGATGCCGAAGGTCTGCAACTGGCGCAGCCAGTCGGGCATGTCGGCGGGGAAAAACAATTTTCCGATCACCACGGCAAAAAATACAAAGATGATGAAATCGTAAAACTCCAGCGCACCGCCCAACGCGGCGAGTGCCAGGGTGCGGTAATCACTGCTCTTCAGCGTGGGCATAAAACATTCCTTGAGTTGATGGTTATGGAATCAGCCGAAAATTGTATGTGATTGCGGCGATTTGTCCTAACCAGATTTCATCCCTGTTCGCTGGCAGCTGGTGCGCCCCGGCGGGGACAAACCCCAAAAGCAAAAAGGGCGTTTGTCATTTATCCGGTTATCGGTATAATGCGCGGCTTCGCGAATCGGCTGCATCGTTCGTGTATGAAAGCACGGCCTGGTAGCTCAGTCGGTAGAGCAGAGGATTGAAAATCCTTGTGTCGGTGGTTCGATTCCGCCCCGGGCCACCAAATTTAGTGTGCTGAGTGCATACCATCGCGCGGGGTTTCTGTCGTGATAAAACCAAAGGCTTGCTAACTATTAGCGGGCCTTTTTGCATTGTGGCAAAAGAAAGTGATGGGCACAAAATGAACCAACCAGCCGAAGCAACCAGCACGCTAGTCGCGAGCCCCGCTGGCATCGCGCGCGAGGTCAAACGTCGCCGCACCTTCGCCATCATCTCGCACCCGGATGCGGGCAAGACCACGCTCACCGAAAAGC
Source organism: Gallionella sp. (assembly GCA_013043965.1). Lineage (GTDB taxonomy): Bacteria > Pseudomonadota > Gammaproteobacteria > Burkholderiales > Gallionellaceae > Gallionella. Next base: position 5,831 of record JABEVF010000018.1, read on the forward strand.
TGCTGCTGTTCGGCGGCGCGATCCAGATGGCGGGCACGGTCAAGGCGCGCAAGAGCGGCCGCCACGCGACCTCGGACTGGCTGGAGATCGAGAAACAGCGCGGCATCTCGGTCGCCAGCTCGGTGATGCAGTTCACCTTCGACGATTGCGTGATCAACCTGCTCGACACGCCGGGCCACCAGGATTTCTCCGAGGATACCTATCGCGTGCTGACCGCGGTGGATGCGGCGGTGATGGTGGTGGACGCGGCCAAGGGCGTGGAAGCCCAGACCATCAAGCTGCTCGAAGTGTGCCGCCTGCGCAACACCCCCATCATCACCTTCATCAACAAGATGGACCGCGAAGTGCGCGACCCGCTGGAAGTGTTGGACGAAATCGAGTCGGTGCTGAAGATCAAATGCGCGCCGGTGACCTGGCCGATCGGCATGGGAAAACGCTTTCGCGGCGTGTATCACTTGCTCAACGACGAAGTGCTGCGTTTTGTGCCCGGCGAAGAAAAGGCCAATCAAGAGGTGGAAGTGTTGCGCGGCGCGCAGATCGACCGGATGATGCAGGAAGCGCCGAGCGAGATGCAGACCATGCGCGACGAGACCGAACTGGTGATGGGCGCGGGCGCATCCTTCGACCTCGATGAATTCCTCAAAGGCCAACAATCGCCGGTGTTCTTCGGTTCTGGCGTGAACAACTTCGGCGTGCGCGAGATTCTGCGCGCGCTGGTCGACTGGGCGCCCGCGCCGTTGCCGCGCGCCACCGACAAACGCATCGTGCAGCCCACCGAAGCGGCCTTCACCGGTTTCGTGTTCAAAATACAGGCCAACATGGACCCCAACCACCGCGACCGCATCGCCTTTTTGCGCGTGTGCTCCGGCCAGTACACATCGGGCATGAAGGTCAAACACCGCCGCACCGGCAAGGACATGAAGCTGGCCAACGCGGTGACTTTCATGGCCAACGAACGCACCCGCATGGACGAAGCCTATGCGGGCGACATCATCGGCGTGCACAACCACGGCCAGTTGCAGATAGGCGATGTGCTCACCGAGGGCGAAGCCCTGACCTTCAAAGGCATCCCCTACTTCGCCCCGGAACTGTTCAGCAGAGCGCGCCTGCGCGACCCGATGAAAGCCAAACAACTGCAAAAAGGCTTGCGCCAATTGGGCGAAGAAGGCGCAGTGCAGGTGTTCGAGCCGCTCTTGGATACCAACCCGCTGATCGGCGCGGTGGGACAGTTGCAGTTCGAAGTTGTCGAGCATCGCCTCAAGGCCGAATACGGCGTGGACGCGGTGTTCGAGCGCGCCGGCATCCACACCGCGCGCTGGGTCACCTGCCCCGATGCGGCGCACCTCGCCGAATTCGTCAAGGCCAACATCAACCGTCTGGCGAAAGACGTGGACGGCAACTACGCCTACCTCGCCGACACCGGCGTGAACCTGCGCCTCGCCCAAGAACGCTGGCCCAAGGTGCAGTTCCACGCGACCCGCGAACACGGGCAGCAACTGGGTTAGAGCGATACCTCGCGCATGAAAAAGGCTAGCCGGTTGGCTAGCCTTTTTCATTCTGCTTTAGATTTTCATCCCCCCTGTGCGCCGCCGTGAGAAATTTCAAGTCGGGGGCGGCTTCTTTAGCCCATGTTCAGCATCAGATGATTCACACGCTTGACGAAGCCGGCCGGATCGTCCAGCTGCCCGCCTTCCGCCAGCAACGCTTGCTCGAACAACACTGCCGCCCAGTCGTCGAAATGGTTTTGTTCGGATTTCAAACGCACCACCACCGGATGCGTGGCGTTGATCTCCAGGATAGGCAGGCTCTTGGGTATGTTCTGACCGGCGGCTTTTAGCATGCGCGCCATGTTGGCGTTCATGTCGTTATCGTCGGCGACCAGGCACGCGGGCGAGTCGGTAAGACGATGCGTGACGCGCACTTCTTTGACGCGCTTATCCAAACTGGTTTTGATTTTTTCCAACAGTTCTTTGTGATCGGACGCTTGCTTTTCCTGCTCCTGTTTTTCGGCTTCATCTTCCAGTTTGCCCAAGTCCAGGCCACCCTTGGCGACCGACACCAGCGACTTGCCAGAGAACTCGGTGACTGAACCGACCACCCACTCGTCCACACGGTCGGTCAACAGCAATACTTCAATGCCCTTCTTGCGGAACACTTCCAGATGCGGGCTGTTCTTGGCCGCATTGAAGGTCTCGGCGGTGATGTAGTAGATCTTGTCCTGACCTTCTTTCATTCGCGCCACGTAGTCGGCGAGCGAGACGTTCTGTTCCTCGCTGTCGCTATGCGTGGATGCGAAGCGCAGCAGCGCGGCAATTTTTTCCTGATTGGCAAAATCCTGTCCCGTGCCTTCTTTCAGCACGCGCCCGAACTGCGCCCAGAACGTCGCGAATTTCTCTTTGTCGTTCGTCGCCATCTCTTCGAGCAAAGCCAACACCTTCTTGGTGCAGCCGTTACGTATCGCTTCGATGTCTTTCGATTCCTGCAATATCTCGCGCGACACGTTCAGGGGCAGGTCGCTGGAATCGACGATACCGCGCACGAAGCGCAGGTAAGGCGGCAGCAACTGTTCGGCATCGTCCATGATGAACACGCGGCGCACGTACAACTTGATGCCGTGACGCGCGTTGTGATCCCACATATCGAACGGCGCGCGCGCCGGGATGTAGAGCAACTGCGTGTATTCCTGGCGGCCTTCCACACGCGCATGCGACCAGGCCAGCGGGTCTTCGTAATCGTGGCCGACGTGTTTGTAGAACGCCTTGTACTCGTCCTCGCTGATGTCGTTCTTGGCGCGCGCCCACAACGCCGACGCCTGGTTCACGGTCTCCTCCTCCGCCGTCAGCACGTGCGCGCCGTCCTTCCACTCTTCCTTGAACATCACGATGGGTTGAACGATATGGTCGGAGTATTTGTGGATGATGGAACGCATCTTCTGGCCGCTCAGCAGGTCGCCCTGGTCGTCGCGCAGATGCAGCGTGATGGACGTGCCGCGCTCGGTCTGCTCGGCCATCTCGATCGTGAACTCGCCGCCGCCGTCCGATTCCCACACCACGCCCTGATCGGCCTGCTCTCCCGCGCGGCGCGATCTGACCGTCACCTTGTCGGCCACGATGAAGGCGGAATAGAAACCCACGCCGAACTGGCCGATCAGGCTGGCATCCTTCTTCTGGTCGCCGCTCAGCTTGGAGAAAAACTCGCGCGTGCCGGATTTCGCGATGGTGCCGAGATGGCTGATGACCTCGTCGCGGCTCATGCCGATACCGTTATCCGAAATGGTCAGCGTCTTGGCCGCCAGGTCGTAGCCGACGCGTATTTTCAGCTCGGAATCGCTCTCGAACAGCGCGCCATTGTGCAAAGCCTCGAAGCGCAACTTGTCGCACGCGTCCGACGCGTTCGAGACCAGCTCGCGCAGGAAAATCTCGCGGTTGGAATACAAGGAGTGGATCATCAGTTGCAGCAGTTGCTTCACTTCCGTCTGGAAGCCCATCGTTTCGCGGTTCGCCGTAGTGCTTTGCGTCATAGCAGTCCTTTCGAGAGAAAAATATCGTGCGCACTACAGTGGGGCCGAATCGTAAAGTTTCAAGAGCCGCGTTGCGCAATTTTCCCCGCGCCCAGGACAGCGCCATCAATCCCCCGCCTCCCGATTGATACCGCCCGCCACTTAGGGCAAGATGCGCGCTCGTAATTTCTGTATCAACCAACCGACAAGAGATAATCATGGGCGCGCAATGGAAAGCCAGACATAAAGAAGTCGCAGCGAACGCCAAGGGCCGCATCTTCGGCAAGCTGTCCAAAGAGATCATGGTCGCCGCGCGGGCGGGCGCCGATCCCGACATGAACCCGCGTTTGCGCCTGGTGGTCGAGCAAGCCAAAAAAGTCTCCATGCCCAAGGAAACACTGGAGCGCGCGATCAAGAAAGGCGCGGGCCTGCTCGAGGGTGGCGCGAGTCTGGAACGCCTCACCTACGAGGGTTTCGCTCCGCACAAGGTCCCCGTCATCGTCGAATGCCTGACCGACAACGCGAACCGCACCTATCCCAACATCCGCATGCTGTTCCGCAAAGGACAACTGGGCGCGTCCGGCTCGGTGGCATGGGATTTCGACCATGTCGGCATAATAGAAGCGACACCGAACTCCAAACAGTCCGACGCGGAAGTCGCCGCCATCGAAGCGGGCGCGCAGGACTTCGAGCCCAGCGATGAAGGCGCGACGCTGTTCGTCACCGACATCACCGACCTCGATGCCGTGTGCCGCGCCCTGCCAGCGCAGGGGTTCACCGTGGTCTCCGCACAGATCGGTTATCGCCCGAAGAATCCGGTCACGCTCGGTGATACAGAACGCGCCGAAGTGGAGGAGTTTTTGGAAGCGATAGACGCGGACGACGATGTGCAGAACGTATATGTGGGGTTGGCGGGCTAAAACACGCACTATTTTTATAATTGAATCCACTGGTGCCCGGTTAAGAATCGACATAAATAACAGGGAACACCCGCGAGTGCCGCCAAAATCAATGCACGCTTCGATACCCTGCGCGCGGCGTGTGCCCACCGGTGCGGCTTCGGTTCCCACCGCAAACGGCAAGACGTATCGCGGTGCCCAGCCAACTCTGCCGCATGTTGTGCCCAACCATCCTTGCTTGTATGATGCGCAACATATTGCACAATATTCTGTAACATACACAAGGAGTCAGCATGGGAATCTCGGTGCGCGATGTGGTGGCGTTTTCTCAGGCGCGTGCCAATCTTTCCGACTTGGCGGAGCAAGTCAAGGCCGGGGCGGAGAAGATCATCACCAAGAACGGCGAAAGTTATGTCGCTTTGATAGACGCTGATCGGCTTGATTACTACCACCGTTTGGAACGCGAGCATATTCATCTGTTGCTGATTGATGAAATCGACAAGGGCTTGGATGATGTGGCGGCGGGTCGAGTAAAGGATGCGCGCCAGGTTATTCAGCGACTCAAACGTCAGCGCGCGGCCTAAACTTTCGGCTGTGGCAAAGAAAATCGCCATCAAATTGACCTCTAACTTCGAGCACAATCTCGAAGCAATTGAGGCGTTTCTGGCCGGGTTGGATGCCGCTCAAGCGTATGACCGCCTGCTCGATGAGCTAGCCGACACCTTGATTCCCAACCTTGAGAATTTCCCGGCGATGGGCTGCTCTTTTCTGGAGCGACCCGTGTGCTCTGTGGAGGTATCGAATGCGCTGATGCGCTTGCATACAAAATTGCAAGACCATGGATTACGCGAATATCTGTTTGATGACTACCTGGTTCTATACGCGCAATTCGACGAAATCATTTACCTGCTGGCTATCAAACATCACCGCCAGCTCTCGTTCGACTTTCAATCGCTCTGGCCGATAAATTGACGGCCTTGGCAAAAAATCTAGCCATCCATCGTGACGTTATTCTCGGCGTAGTCTTCGCGCTGCTCGCCGCCGTCGGTTTTTCGGCGAAGGCGATCCTGGTCAAGCTGGCGTACCTTTCGCATGTCGATGCCATCACGCTGCTGGCGCTGCGCATGGTGTTCTCGGTGCCGTTCTTCATCGTCGTGGCTGTGTGGATACGCCGCCAGCACGCCGAACCTCTCAATACGCATGACAGGCTGCTGGTGCTGGCACTGGGTCTGCTCGGCTATTACCTTTCCAGCCTGCTCGACTTTCTCGGCCTGCAATACATCTCCGCCGGGCTGGAACGCTTGATCCTGTTCCTCTACCCGACCATGACGGTGCTCCTCTCGGCATTGGTCTATAAACGCGCCATCGGCAAAACAACGTTGGCGGCGATGGCGTTGAGCTATGCCGGGATCGCCCTGGTATTCCTGCACGATATGGGGATGAGACAGGGCGGCAGCATCGTGTTGGGTGCGGTGCTGGTGTTCTTCAGCACGCTGTCCTATTCCTCCTATCTGGTGGGCGTGGGCCATGCGATCAAGCGCATCGGCACGGCCCGCTTCACCGCTTACGCGATGGTGGTGGCGAGTGCGGCGAGCCTGCTGCAGTTCCTGGTGATGCGCCCGATGTCCGCACTGGACCTGCCCTTGCGCGTGTATGGACTGTCCATCGCGATGGCGATTTTCTCCACGGTGCTGCCGGTGTTCCTGTTGTCCTACGCAATCCGCCGCATCGGCTCCGGCAGCGCGTCGCTGATAGGCTCGATAGGCCCGGTCAGCACGATCTACATGGCATATCTGTTTTTGAACGAAAACGTGTCGTGGTTGCAGATCGCGGGTTCGTCGCTGGTGCTGTGCGGGGTGCTCATCATCACCCTGAACAGCAAACGGGAGAGCTCGTAGCAGGGCGTGACGCGTTCCGTGTCGCTTATTTCTTGCGCAGCGGGGCCAGCAATGCCGACAGGCCGTTGTGGTCGAGCTCATGCATTAGCGCGAGGAGCTGGCCAATCTCGCCGGGCGGAAAGCCTTTGCGGGCGAACCAGTTGAGATAGTTGCCGGGCAGGTCGGCGATGAGGTGTCCCTGGTATTTCCCGAACGGCATCTGCCGCGTGACTAATTTCTCCAGATGGGCGGTGTTCATCGCGGCGCGGATTCTTTGGGGCTGGCCCACTGCGCGGTGAGCACGCGCTCGGGCCGGGTTTCCGCAAGGCGGGACAGGAAGGTGCAGCCTTGCTTGTGGATGGTGATGCCGCGATCGCGGGTGATGTAGCCGACGATGACATCGGTCTGCTCGGGCTTGCAGCACTGTGCGTTCTTGGTCATCAGATTGTTCACGCCGCCCACGGTGATCTGCGCTTTGCTGACGCGCGTGCTGCCCGTTCTGGCCTGCACGGGAACCGAGATCGTTTTGCCGGGCAACTCGGATTGTATGGCTTGCGCGATACGCCGTTGCGTGACCAGGTTGCGCCCCAGCGCGGCGAAGAAATCGTCGAGCTTGTGGTAGTCCAGCCTTTGCGCGAGCCGCTCCTGATTGATGTCGCCCACGCCCAATCTATGCAGCTCTTTATCCAGCAGCGCGCGGCCTTGCGCGATGCTGTCGGCGATGTTCTGGTTATTGAACCAGCTGCGCACCCTGGCGCGCGCGCGCGAACTTTGCAGGTAACCCAGCGAGGGATTCAGCCAGTCGCGGCTGGGCGCGCCCAGCTTGATGGTGAGTATCTCCACACGCTGCCCGTTCTGCAACTTGGTGTTGAGCGGGACGATGCTGCCGTTCACCTTCGCGCCGCGCGTGCGGTGTCCCAGATCGGTGTGCAGGGTGTAGGCGAAATCCACCGGGGTCGCGCCGCGCGGCAAGTCGATCACTTTTCCCTGCGGCGTGAACACATACACTTGCTCGCCGAACAGCTCGTTCTTGAACTGCGTATCGTCCTGCGTAGCGACTTCCGATTTCCACTCCAAAATTTGCCGCAGCCAGACGATCTGCTCGTCGAACTTGGCATCGGATTTCGCGCCTTCTTTGTAGCGCCAATGCGCGGCCACACCCAGCTCGGAAGACTGGTGCATCTCGTGGGTGCGTATCTGCACCTCGACTGCCAGGCCGCGCGGGCCGATCACGGCGGTGTGCAACGAGCGATAGTTGTTGCTCTTGGGACGCGCGATGTAGTCGTCGAATTCGCCCGGTATCGGCGGCCACAACGACTGCACCACGCCCAGCGCGGCATAACAATCCGGCACTGAATCGACCAGGATGCGCACCGCGCGCACATCGTAGAGCTGGTCGAAATCCAGCTGCTTGCGCTTCATTTTGTTGATGATGCTGTAGATGTGTTTGGGGCGGCCCGTGACTTGCGCGGCGATACCCGCCTTGTCCAGCTCGGCCTGCAGAACCGCCAAGAAAGCCGCGATGTATTGCTCCCTGTCGACGCGGCGCTCGTCGAGCAGACGCGCGACTTTTTTGTAGCGCTCCGGCTCCAGATAGCGCACCGCCAGATCCTCCAGCTCCCATTTCAATTGCCACACGCCGAGTCTGTTGGCCAGCGGCGCGAAGATACTTTGCGTTTCCTGGGCGATGCGCGTCTGCTGCTCGGCACTCGCACCCGACAGATTGCGCAAGGTCTGGGTGCGCAGTGCGAGTTTGATCAGCACCACGCGGATGTCCTCGACCATCGCCAGCAGCATCTTGCGCAGATTCTCCAGCTGCGCGCTGCCCGACGGCCCCTGCTGCTGCGTCGGCATGTCGCTGAACTGGCGTATCTGCTCCATGCGCGAGATACCCAGCACCAGCACCCGCACCCCGCTGCCGAACTCCGCTTCGAGTTTCTCGGCCCAGTCCTCCGTACAGGCCGGCACGGCATGCAGGATCGCGGCGGTGAGCGTGGCCGCATCCATGTTCATGCCCAGCAGTATCCCGGCCGCGCCCAGCGCGTGTTGCAGCAGAGGCGCGCCCGTCAACTCGACCCGGCCTTCGTACAGCGGTTCTACATAGGCAATGGCGCGCACGATCGCGCCGGCTTCGGCAGGCGTGAAAGCACCGCTATCCAGCCATGCGGCGGTGTTGTTTGGATCGTGGGCGACGGCGTGATGAACGGAAACCATGCCCGTATTATTGCATCACTCGCGGGGTTTGATCGGCCGCATTATTGATAGAGCGCCGGGAAGGTCTTGCGCAACTGCTCCAGCTTGGGCAGATCGTTGAACACGATGTAGGGTTGCGTGAGATGCAGCGCCAGATAGTTCTGGTGATGCGCTTCCGCCGCATAGAACTGTTTGAGCGGCAAGACCTGCGTGACGATGGGCGCGGCATAGGCATGTCTGGCGGTCAGCGTCTGAATGGCGTTTTGCGCCTGTTGCTGCTGTTCGGGCGTGGTGTAAAAGATCGCCGAACGATATTGCGTGCCGCTGTCAGGCCCCTGGCGATTCAACTGCGTCGGATCGTGCGCCACGCTGAAGAACACTTGCAGCAACTGCGCATACGTCACCCGCGCCGGGTCGAAGCTCACGCGCACCGATTCCGCATGACCCGTGTTGCCCTCGCTGACTATTTCGTAATGCGCCGTGTTTGCCTCGCCACCCGCGTAACCGGACACCACCTCAGTCACGCCTTTGACGTGTTTGTACACCGCGTCCACACCCCAGAAACACCCGCCGGAGAATACCGCGGTTTGCGTGGCGGCGTGGGCCGCGTGCGCGATGGACACACCCAACAACGCGGCCATGCCCAGCAATAGTTTTTTCATGTCGATCCCCTTTCTATCCGAACGTGAAGGCGAATGCTTCCGCATCCGCGCCGAATATCTGTATCGTAAAAACATGGTCGGATATCTCGCCATTTTGCCGGATCAGCTGATACAGCCGTTGCCCGCGTATCTCGCCGTTGCCTTGCGCGTCGATATCCGCGCCATGCGCGGCACCCGGGGCGACGCCATCCAGCGTGACTTTGAAGCGCACCGGCTCATCGCCTTTGGCCCCCAGGACCAGGTGCAGGTCGCGCCCATGGAAACGATAGCTGATGGAGCCGCCGGATATTTTCAGGATGGCGGAATGCTCCGACACCAGCCATGAGCCGTCCAACGCCCAATGATTCAATTGCAGCCCGTCCGGCACGGTGTACTGTTCCGCCACGTCTTTATGTATCGCTTCAAGAGAAGAAAAATTCTTTAGCCTTGCATAACCGAGATACGTCTCCGGCGAGCGGTTCTTGTCCGCCGATGCCGCCGCGGTCGCGCCCTCGCCCTGCACCGCGACCGGTCCGCCCGGCACCGCCAGACGCCCGCCGTTCGCCTCCTTGAGCAAGGCGACGATCATCTGCTCGGTCTCGCGATAATTGCCTTCGCCGGCATGGTGCCCGCGCACCCGGCCTTGCGCGTCGATCAGATAATGCGCCGGCCAGTATTTGTTCTTGTAAGCGTTCCAGATCGCATAATCGTTGTCCATCGCCACCGGATATTTGATGCCGAATCCACGCACCGCCTGTTCGACATTGTGCCGGTCTTTCTCAAAGGCGAACTCCGGCGTGTGCACGCCGATGATGACCAGGCCCTGCGCGCGATATTTCTCGTCCCAGGCTTTCAGGTAAGGCAAGGTGCGCAGGCAGTTGATGCACGAGTACGTCCAGAAATCCACCAGCACCACCTTGCCGCGCAACGCGCCCAGCTCCAGCGGTGGCGAGTTCAGCCATTGCGTCGCGCCTTGCAGGGAGGGCTCGCCGCTACTGCCCGCTGCGGGTGGCGCGAGTTGCGCGATCAGCTTCTGCTCGGCACCGGCGGTGTTCAAGAACGAGAACTGCGCGAGGAACCGGGTATCCCAACCCAGCGCGATGGCCACCACGCCCGCCACGACCGCGACCCCCAGGCCGCGCCGCGCCCATTCTTCCGCACCCAGCCCGCGCTTCATCAAACCGAACACCCGTCCGCCGGCCAGCAAAGCCAGACCCAGCGAGCTCGCCGCACCCGCCGCGAATACCAGCAGCAGTAATGCGCTATACCCATTCGCGCCATGCAAAGCCGCGCCAGCCAACACCAGCCCCAGAATCGGACCGGCGCACGGAGCCCACAAAAAGCCCACGGCCACGCCCAGCAACAGCGAGCCTTTCACGTTGTGCTGCCGATCCGCGCGCTGCTGCAGCCGTCCGCCCAAAGCGACGAAAGGACGCATCAACCGGTCCGACAAGACCGGGAATATCAGCGCGAGTCCGAACAACAACAGCAAGCCCATCGCGGCATAGCGGCCATACTGGTTGACCGCCACCAACCACGCACCACCCACGGCGACAAGGCTGGCGAGCACCGTAAAAGTCGCGGCCATGCCCAGCAAGATCGGCAGTCCGTTGCTGCGGAACGGCTGCCCGGAACGCGCGAAGATAAAGGGCAGCACCGGTAGCACGCACGGGCTGAATATGGTGAGCAAGCCGCCGAGATAGGCCAAGAGAAGAATCAACATAGAAGACACCTGTTAAGAATACCTACACAACTTA
>JABEVF010000019.1 GCA_013043965.1 Gallionella sp.
GAGAGATTGAACAACCGACCCAGAAAGAGACTTGGATACCAGACACCCAATCAGGTATTCTTCAAGTCAGGCGTTGCACTTCAAACTTGAACCCGCGAAATAATAAAACGCTGCTGCAAGGTCTTTTGTTGAGGCATGAAACGGCCTTTAAGGTGCCAAGGTGACAGAACAGAATGGACAGCGTGGGGATAGTCAGCGGTGAACTTTTGTTTAGTGTTATAGACCTTGTAAAACTGTTTACCGGCATATGTCCACGTTTCACTAACGAGCGATGCCAAGGTGTCGCCGTAATGCACTCGGGCGCGGTGAATTTTTGGGAATTTGCCCTTGAGGCCGAACCACTGCAAAACGGTGCCCAAATAAGATATTTTGACGCGATCAAGACGATTACAGATTACGAGGTGTTCGCAAAGCATGCCGCGAAGTTGACCATCCACCATATCGATATCCTGAATGTTGAAAATGGTATCCCATCCAGCTTTACGGGCATGGATAAACCAATTCAACAGCTCTTTACGTTCTTTGTCTTGCCAGTTGCGCGAATTGAACCAGTTGCCCAATTCATCCAGATAAATCAGGCCGTGTTTGTCTTCGTCGTAAACAGGGGAGCCGTTTTCGTCGAACTTCACATCGTCGCAACCAAAGCCGATATTTTGCAGGTCTAACAGAGTGGGTTTGTCCGGTAAATGATGATTATGCCTTATTCTGGCCTGATAATTGCTTGATATTAATTTATACCATCATTACAAAATAGGCCATGAATCCACTCATCAACAGCCCAGCTCATAAAGATTACCCTAACTATCCGTTGCGGCAGCATAACACTACATGTCCTGCCTAACGGCATAGCGCGCCGCTAGGCGCGCTATGCACGTCGTACGACAACATAATACACCGCACGAATTCATCTGGTTTTAACAGTCCTCGCGCCTAGGCCAGCGCGTCGAAATTTTCCCGAAAAACTTCTGTGTACGGATGAACAATTCAACTCCTGAATCTTTTTCGCATTTAAATTCCATTAATAATTAATTACATGTTGTATCGGCCGTTAAATTTTATCTGTAAAAAATTGTGGAAATATTCATGGAAAGTAGCTACGCCGCTGTTTTTTTTGGTAACCATGGCAAGTTGTGTCAGCGCGCGGGCAGATGAAGCTAAACCGGATGGTACGTGGCAGGGAAGTGGCGGAACTTCTTTTTCTTACTCTACCGGCAATTCCCAAAGTTCCAGCTTGGCTATTACAGCAGATGCCACGCGAAAAACCTCGGATGATAAATTATCCCTGTCGGGACAATATGTAGGAAACCGCGCCCAGAGTACATACAACGGCGTTACCAGCACAAGCACCATAGCCAACCAGTGGCTGGTCAACTCCCGCTATGAATACAACATCACTGGGGATAAATTCGATTTTAAAAGCCTGGAGTTCAGCCATAACCAGATCCAGCTACTTCGCCTCCGTAGTGTGGTCAGCAGCGGTATGGGCTACCACATGATTAAAACACCTGAGTCACACTGGGATCTCCTCGGCGGTGTGTCCTATCGGTCAGAACAATACAATAGTCTGGGCGTAACCATCAACAACCAAATGGTTACGGGCTTCGACACTGTCGAACTCTTGCTAAGTGAAGATTCGTCCAGCAAAATTAGCGAAACTACCGACTTTACACAACATCTGTCAATCCGACCCAATATCGGCAGCGTACAAGGTTATCTTATTACGTTCGACTCAACTTTGACGGTGGCGATTAACAAAACATTAAGCTTAAGAATGACGTTTCAGGATATTTTCAATAGCTTGTCACAAGTGCCAATTCAGAAAAGCAACACCTTATTCTTCACTGGTATAAATGTAAAATTTTGAGGCTGAACTATTTGGCATTTGTACTTGCTGCGATGATTTACGATATTGTCTCTTCTTGGAGACAGTGAAATTACATTTAATTTCATATAATTATAATTATATTATCAATACACTCAAACATGATGTCGTTAAATAGCGACATCCCACTCAAAATCAAAAAGCAAATCAATCAAAAGCAACCCTGATTCTGACATCCATTATATTAAGAAACCAAATAATCAATAAGATAGTGATTGCGCCTTATTTTGGCCTGATAATTGCTTAACACTGATGCAGGACAACTCATTACAACATTCAAAGAATAGACTATGAATCTACATAACATTGAGACTATAACTCACCCCATAAAGATTGCTCCACCTATCCGTCGCGGCAGCATGACGCCACGTTCTTGGGCTGGTTTCTGGTATGGGTTATGGATCATACTGTTTCGCAGAACCGGTCTCATCCAAGAGGTAATCTCCCCCTCTCCTTCTTGGAAAAAGGCAGCCTCTGCGCGGCGCATGGCCTTGGTGATGCTCGTAGTCGCCAGTGCTATCGCCGCCGCCAGCCTCCTTTCTCACACCGAGACGGTTGGCAGTGCCCACCCGATTCTGCATTTTATTCAGCTGGTGCTATTTGCTTTGCTGTTAGGCTGGGTGACGGCCGGTTTCGTGACCGCGCTGATGGGATTGTGGGTGCTCTGGCGGCCCGACCCTCATGCTCTGTCTATTGGTGTGGCCCGTCGCCAGACTTTGAGCCGCGATGCACGCACAGCCATCATCATGCCGATCTGCAACGAGCCGGTTGGCCCCGTGTTCGCGGGATTGCGTGCAACCTGTGAATCGCTGGCGAATAACGAAGGAGCTGATCTGTTTGATGTTTATATTCTGTCTGACAGTTACGACCCCGTTTTGCGCGCGCAAGAAATGACTGCTTGGTCCACCCTGCAGGAACAATTGGGGGATCGTTGCCGACTCTATTACCGACTGCGCGAACGCCGCACCCGGCGCAAAGCGGGTAATGTGGCCGATTTCTGCCGTCGCTGGGGAAGCAATTACCGCTACATGGTGGTACTCGATGCGGACAGCGTCATGACCGGGGAAACCATCACAATGATGGTTCGCATGATGGAGGCGTATCCGAAGGCGGGAATCATTCAGACCGCCCCGCGCGCCTGCGGCGTGCAGACCCTGCATGCCCGTGCCCAGCAGTTTGCCGGGCGGGTGGTCGGACGCCTGTTCACGGCCGGCATGATGTACTGGCAACTAGGGGAATCCCATTACTGGGGCCACAACGCCATCATCCGTGTCGAGCCGTTCATGAAGCATTGCGCATTGGCCAAATTACCCGGCCGCGGCGGACTCTCAGGAGAAATCCTTTCCCACGATTTCGTCGAAGCGGCGCTGATGCGCCGTGCCGGTTATTACACCTGGCTCACCACCGACCTGGAAGGCAGCTACGAGCAGCAACCTTCCAACCTGATGGAAGAACTCCAGCGCGACCGTCGCTGGTGTCAGGGCAATCTGATGAATTTTCGCCTGATCACCGAGCCCGGTTTTCAGCCGGTTCATCGCGCCATGTTGTTCACCGGCGCGATGGCCTACGTTTCGGCTCCGCTGTGGCTTTGTTTTCTGCTGGTCAGCTTAAGCCTGCGCCTGCTCGAACCGCATACCGGAGCGACGGGATTCTTTTCTTATCTGGAAATATCTCCCCAACTGGAATGGCTGTGGGGTCTCACCCTGACCCTGTTATTTTTGCCACGCCTGCTGGCGGTAGGAGCAATCCTGCTCCGCGGCGAGCAAGCCGAATATGGCGGTAGTGCGGCATTAATAAAAAGCTCTATCCTGGAAGCTGCGCTGTCTGCCCTGCAGGCACCGATTCGCATGATGGCTCATACGCTGTTCGTGGTGACGGCACTGACCGGACTAAATCTGGAGTGGAAGTCTCCCATGCGTGAATCCCAGTCCATTCCATGGCGCGATGCGCTACACCGGTTCGTGCCCATCATGATCACCGTTGCCTTCGGCCTGGTGGCGACCTTCCAGACTTATCACGATGCGGTATGGTGCCTGCTGCCGGTAGGTTTGCCGTTGCTACTGGCAGCCCCGCTGACAGTATTTACCAGCGAGTCCCGCTGGGGTCTGTCCTTGCGCCGCCGCCTCTGGCTGCTCACGCCGGAAGAACGCACGACTCCGGCTGTGCTGGTGCGTGCTTGGGCGTGATTGGATTTTTACTTATGTCATTAAGCACGCCTCTCCCAGCCAGTGCAGTGATCACAAAATTTTGCTTTTTTACAATCAATATAAACAATACACAAGGTTTTACTCATGCCCGAACTCAACCGTCGCCGATTCCTCGGCCTGTTGGCCACTGCCGCTGCCTCGACCACCTTTCCCTGGTCTAATGCCATATCCGCCGAGGTGGGTTTAGCGCTGGGCTCAGCCTCTACCTTTTCTTGGGAAGGCCTGATCAATGAAGTCCGGTTTATGGCAAAGCGACCCTACCTACCCGCCCCCCGACCCAACCGCGATGTGCTCGAACAAATTGATTGGGAAGCACACGGGAAAATCCGATTCAAGTCAGAGGATGCCCTGTTCGCCAACGGACCCGGGAAGTATCCTGTCGAGTTTTTTCACCCGGGACGGTTTTTTCAATCCCCGGTGCAGATGCATCGCCTTGATAGCTCGTTGAACGAAAAATCACCTCATACCATCGCGCGCGAAATTCTGTTCGACAAACACCATTTTGAGATGCCTCTAGACAGCCCAGCTCAACACATGGGGGCGCAGACACACTACGCCGGCTTCCGCATCCAGGAAAGCCGCCTCGGCGACCAATCCCGCCTTGATTGGCAGCACAACGACTGGGCCGCGTTTTTGGGGGCCTCTTATTTTCGCGCGATAGGCGATGAGTACCAATACGGTCTTTCGGCACGGGGCATCGCAATCAATGTCGTGGAACCTGGGCAACCCGAAGAGTTTCCCGTTTTCACTCGATTCTATTTTGCCCCCTCCTCAGAAGGCTCTGACACGGTGATCGTCTACGCCATGCTGGATGGCCCCAGCATTACCGGTGCCTACCGCTTTGCGATGACGCGCGGGGCTGGGGCAGTGATGGACATCGAGGCAAACCTGTTCCTGCGTAAGGATGTTGCCCGCTTCGGCATTGCGCCAGCCACTTCGATGTACTGGTTTTCGGAAAAGGACAAGGCTTTCCAGGTTGACTGGCGGCCTGAAGTGCATGACTCGGATGGTTTGGCGATATGGACCGGTGCCGATGAACATATCTGGCGTCCCCTCATTGACCCCAAGAGCATCAACGTTTCCGCCTTTGCTGACCGCAACCCACGCGGATTTGGCCTGATGCAGCGAGAACGCCGTTTCAGCGAGTACCTGGACGCTGTTCATTATGAGCGTCGCCCCAGTCTGTGGGTAGAACCGCTGGATGAATGGGGCGAGGGTTCGGTGCAGTTAGTCGAACTGCCCACGGACGAAGAAATCTACGATAACGTGGTCGCAATGTGGGTTCCCCGTGCAAAGGCCGCCGCCGGCTCCAGTTATCGTTTGCACTATCGTCTGCACTGGGGGGCACAAGAACCGGTTAAAACCGATCTGGCTCACTGTGTGGCTACTCGGATCGGGCGCGGCGGCCAGTCGGCAAAGCGTCCGCCTGATGCGCATAAGTTTGAGGTGGAGTTTAAGGGTGGCGCACTCGATCAACTTACAGCCGGCATCATCCCCGAAGCAGTATTTACGGTGACACGCGGCAAGGTATCAAACACATGGACCGAGGCAATCCCTAATGGTGTGCCTGGACATTGGCGCACACTGTTTGATTTGGTTGCTTTAGAAACAGGGACGGATCCTGTTGAAATACGCCTCTTCCTCCGGAGTGGGGGGAAAACACTCAGCGAAACTTGGCTCTATCAATACCACCCTGCCTAAAGTGCGGTGAAAACAGAACCTGGTTGCATCACTTCAGGCACAAATCAGGAAGTGATTCTTGCCAACGAGTAGCGTGTTTTTTATCAACGGTTCTGACATCAAACGATATCCACTAGATTTTTCATGTCAAAACTAACATCATCGGGCGTGAGCGCAACTTGCCTTCGCGTCAAACGAAAGAGCACTGTTGTGCTGTTTGGCGAAGTACTGGCAGACATTTTCCCCGATCGGACCGTGCTCGGCGGTGCACCGTTCAATGTGGCGAGACACCTTAAGGCATTCGGACAAAATCCCGTTCTGATCACGCGCCTAGGCAATGATGTCCTGCGCGACAACGTGTTGAGCGTGATGTCGCAAAACGGAATGGAAACTCTAGGTATCCAACACGATAACGTGCATACAACGGGCAGAGTGCAGGTGCATATCGAAGATGGAAAGCACCGTTTCGAAATTATCCCCCTACAAGCTTATGACTTCATTCATCCGGAAATGGCGCGCACAACCACGCTATCGGTGCATCCTGTGCTGGTTTATTTCGGCACCTTGGCACAACGATGCGAGATTTCCAGACGGGCACTAAAAACGCTATTGCGCAGCACCAATGCGACAAAATTTTTGGATATCAATTTGCGCACCCCGTGGTATGACGAAAAGACGCTCTGCCGCTCCTTTCAATACGCGAATATAGTGAAGCTGAACATCGAAGAGCTGGGTGTATTGGCAGAAATATTCGAATTGTCTGGGAACAAACCACAAGACCAAGCTCTGGAATTGATGAATCGCTTCGACTTTGAACGAGTTCTGGTTACCTGCGGGGCACAGGGGGCATGGCAGATCGATCAGAACGGTCAAAAAGCCGAAGTTAGCGCAACGAACCCCATCGCCAATCTGGTAGACACAGTGGGTGCTGGTGATGGTTTTGCCGCTGTTTGCATCCTGGGCGCGTTGCGGCGATGGCCTACAGCCATAACATTGGAACGGGCCAATTTTTTTGCAGCCGCAATCTGTGGAATCTGTGGTGCAGTACCAGATCATGCGGATTTCTATCAGCCATTCACCGAGACGTGGGCGGTATGAACAAGTGTCTGCCGGAATCCAGAAAACCCTTGTACATCCTACTGATCAGTGTGCATGGCTTGATTCGTGGCCACGATCTTGAACTTGGGCGCGATGCGGATACCGGCGGTCAAACCAAGTACGTGGTGGAACTTGCCCGAGCCTTGGGTGAACGCGCGGAGGTAGCAAAGGTGGTTTTGCTGACACGACGCGTCATCGACAATCAGGTCAGCCCCGATTACGCAGAAGCGCTCGAGGCACTTTCCGAAAAGGCAGACATTGTGCGCATCGAATGCGGAGAACAAAAATACCTGCGCAAGGAAATGTTGTGGGACTCGCTGGAAAACTTTTCCGACACCGCCCTCGCCTATCTCAAAAGCCAGGGACGCATTCCGGATGTCATACATAGCCATTATGCGGATGCCGGATATGTAGGCTCGCGGCTCTCGCACCAGCTAGGGGTCCCACTGGTGCATACCAGCCATTCCCTAGGACGCAACAAATATCAGCAACTACTGGCCAGCGGCATCAAAAGGAGCGAGATCGAAACAAGCTACAACATCACTCGCCGCATCGAAGCTGAGGAAACCACGCTGGGCGTCGCCGAGCGCGTCATCACCAGCACACAACAAGAAATTGAGCAGCAATATGGGCTTTATGACTTCTATCAGCCGGAACGCATGAGGGTGATCCCTCCCGGCACCGATCTAGAGAAATTCTTTCCACCACAGAAAGATGAAAAAGATAGCGATATTGCCATCGAGCTCAAACGTTTTTTGAATCAGCCCAACAAGCCAATCATTCTGGCTATATCACGTCCCGACCCCAAAAAAAATATCGTTTTATTGATCGAAGCCTATGCTGAATCCCCCCGGTTGCAACAGGCGGCCAATCTGGTGATTGTAATTGGCAACCGTGACGACATTCAGGACATGGAGAATATCCCGCGCAAGATGCTGAACGAAATTCTGCTGGCCATCGACAAATACGACCTGTACGGCAAAGTGGCGTATCCGAAACATCACAAATCAGACGAAGTCGCCACGTTTTATCGTTTGGCGGCGACCTCCGGTGGTGTATTCATCAATCCCGCTCTGACCGAACCTTTCGGCCTGACACTGATCGAGGCCGCTGCCTGCGGCCTACCTATCGTAGCTACCGAAGACGGTGGCCCAATCGACATCATCAGAAATTGCCAGAACGGCCACCTGATCAACCCTCTCGACAAGGCAGCGATTGCAGACAAACTTCTTTATGTCTTGACAGACAAGAATGAATGGATCCATCTGGCAAAGAATGGTATTCAAGGTGTGCGCCGTCACTACTCGTGGCAGGCGCACGTGGGGAAATATCTTGAGGTCATCTACCCTTTGGTAGAAAAGACCGAACCGATATCCAGAATGGATCTGCATCGTCGTCCGGGCGTGTTCCGTGACAGGGCAATTTTTACCAGTCTAGACCTGAATCTGATCGGCAATCGGGCGTCTTTGTCTAAATTTTTGCCAATCATGCAGGCGCATCGCAAGGCTATCATTTTCGGTATTGCGACTGGGCGTCGACTGGGCGACGCACTGGCCGCGCTCAGGCTACACAATATTCCTACACCTGATGTGTTGGTCACCGGCCAGGGAACGGAGATACATTATGCGCCGAACCTGACTGAAGATGCGGTGTGGGCACGTCACATCAATCATCTGTGGAATCCTCATGCTGTGCGCGACATCCTGAAAGATATTCCGGGACTTAAAGTGCAGCCGAAAAAACAACAAAGTGATTTTAAGATCAGCTACTACATCGATCCTAGGGTGACAGATGTCCATACTATCCGGCAAATGTTACTGCGCAACGAACAAGCCGTGAACGTTATCTTTTCTTTCGGGCAATTTCTTGACATTCTCCCCGTCAGGGCTTCCAAAGGACTCGCGCTGCGCTGGTGCGCCGAACAACTCGGCTTCCCGCTGAAAAATACGCTGGTGGCCGGCGTGACTGGAGCCGATGCAGACATGTTGCGCGGCAACACGCTGGGGGTGGTCGTGGATAACCGCCATCAAGAGGAATTATCCGACTTGACCAACATCGACAAAATTTACTTTGCCAAAGAACACCATGCAGCGGGTATTCTCGAAGCGATAGAGCATTACAAATTCTTCACCGGAGAAAAAAGGATAAGCGCCTCGTGAAAAAATTCCTGCTTTGTACTGATCTCGACCGTACGCTAATCCCAAACGGTGCTGCGCCGGAATCGCCGGCAGCCAGGGAGTGTTTCGCACGATTGGTCGGCCGCACGGAAATCGCACTCGCCTATGTGACTGGGCGACACCGCGCACTCATTGAACAGGCCATCTCGGAATTCGATCTCCCGCAACCCGATTTCGTCATCGCCGATGTCGGGACCTCTATCTATCAGATAAGCCCGTCCGGCTGGGAACTATGGGGCGGATGGGATGCGCGTATTGGGTCAGATTGGCAAGGCTCGAAACATGAAGGGTTGCGTCACCTCCTAGCTGTTTTCCCGGCACTATGTTTGCAAGAACAGGAGAAGCAGAGTCGCCACAAGCTCAGCTTCTATGTTCCTCTCGAATTGAATACGCAAGAATTACTCGGTGAGATAGATGAACGCCTAAAGTATGAGGATATCAAGGCGAATCTGATTTGGAGTGTCGATGAAGAGGCCGGACTTGGCTTGCTGGATATTCTGCCCGCCAGCGCCAGCAAGCTGCACGCCATTCAGTTTCTGATTCAACAACAAAACTTTCGTCCTGAAAATACGACTTTTGTCGGCGACAGCGGCAACGATTTGGACGTGCTGATGAGCGATATCCCTGCCGTGCTGGTGGCCAATGCTGGTGCAGAGGTTAAAAGCCTGGTGGCCGATGCGAACAAACGTACACTCTACATCGCCAAGGGCGGCTACCTCGGAATGAATGGCAATTACAGTGCCGGAATTCTCGAAGGTGTCGCGCATTATTGGCCGGAAGTGGACACATGGTTGCGCGGAAAAAATTGAATCACACAAGAGGTATTTGATGTACGAACAAGCTTCACACGCACTGCTGAATGAGATACTGCTCGAGCTGAAACCCGAGATCGGAAAATTCCGGCTGCGGCATTTCTATACTCGTCTCGGGGCGAACTTTTACGCCATCCACTCCCTGCTCCGTTTGCTGTATGGCGACCGCCCCGACTTCAAGGAGCAGATGGTCAGCCTGGTCGATACACTCGCGCTGCGCTACATCGAACGATCACATCATCTGCGAGAATCGGATTTGATGCGCGAAAGGAATTACAACTGGTTCCTGAGCCAAAAGTGGGTTGGCATGGCGCTGTACTGCGACCGTTTCGCCGGAGACCTGAAAGGCTTGCGTGCCAAACTGCCCTACCTGCAGGATCTGGGCATCAACATGCTGCATATCATGCCCATCCTCGATAGCCCGCCAAAACATAGCGACGGAGGTTATGCGGTGCGGGATTTCTGCAAGATCGATCCGCGCTTGGGAACAACCGAGGATGTCGAGTCACTGGCTGCCAATCTTAAAAAGCGCGACATGCTGCTGATCCTCGATGTCGTGGTCAACCACACCTCGAACGAGCATGAGTGGGCGCAACGGGCGCGCCAGGGTGACAAAAAATATCAGGATTACTACTACGTCTTCGACGACCGTGAGATTCCGGACATCTATGAAGAGACCATGCCGGAGATTTTCCCGGCCAGTTCACCCGGGAATTTCACCTGGGATGAAGGGATGGGGAAATGGGTGATGACGGTGTTCAACAACTACCAGTGGGATCTGAACTATCACAACCCGGCGGTATTGATTGAAATGATAGACATCATCCTGTTCTGGGCGAACAAGGGAGCGGATATTCTGCGCTTGGATGCAGTGGCATTCCTGTGGAAGAAGATGGGCAAAGCTTGCCAAAACGAGCGTGAAGCGCACCTGATACTGCAATTGATGAAAGACTGCTGCCAGGTGACCGCACCGGGCGTACTGTTTATCGCCGAAGCTATTGTCGCCCCCAGTGAAATCAGCAAGTATTTCGGCGAGGACGCAATCAACGCCAAGGAATGTGAAATCGCCTACAACGCAACGCTGATGGCGTTGCTCTGGGATACCGTCGCGACCAAGAATGCGAATCTGCTTAATCGCGGGGTCAAGAACCTGCCGGAGAAGCTGGAGCGGGCGACCTGGCTCAACTACGTGCGCTGCCACGACGACATCGGCCTGGGGTTCGCCGATAACGATGTCAGCCTATCCGGCTATGACCCGATCCAGCATCGGCGTTTTCTAATCGACTATTTCACCGGAAAATTTCCGGGCTCACCGGCCAAAGGCCTGACGTTCGGAGAAAACCCCAAAACTGGCGATGCGCGTATTTCCGGCTCTCTCGCCTCATTGGTCGGCCTTGAGACCGCGCTCAAAAACCAAAATGAGGAGGCTATCGATGCTGCGATCAAGACCATCCTGCTGCTACACAGCATGATCCTGTCGTTCGGTGGGATACCGCTGCTCTATTATGGCGATGCGATAGGCACGCTCAACAGCATAGAATATCTCGCCGATCCATCCAAACGCGATGACAATCGTTGGGCAAACCGCTCGTACTTTGACTGGAGTAAGGCTGAACAGCGCCATCAGAACGGTACGGTGGAACAACGAATATTCGGCGCGCTGAAAAAAATGATTGCACTGCGCAAGAAAACCAACGCGTTCGCGGATTTCGACAACCGCCAAATACTGGAGGTGGACAACCCCAACCTGTTGGCTTTTTCCCGGACCGACCCGCAAAACAGCCGCAGCAAAATACTGGTGATCGCCAACTTCAACGTTGCTCCGCAGACACTAAACATCAGCGCGCTAAGGACGTACGGCTTCTTCCAGCGTGATGGCATGAACGACCTCTACTCGGACACGATCATTCTCTCGGAGAACGATCAAACCACCATTCCGGCACTGTCTTTTTATTGGCTGGCCGATTAACCTCACAGGAACAAACCATGATCACGAAATGCCTTTTCCCTGTAGCCGGATACGGAACCCGCTTTCTTCCCGCCACCAAGGCCCAACCCAAAGAGATGCTGCCCATTCTTACCACACCGCTCATTCAATACGGCGTGGAAGAGGCACTCGCAGCGGGCATGCAAAACATCGCCTTCGTCACAGGCCGCAACAAGCGCGCCATTGAAGACCACTTCGATATCACCTATGAGCTGGAAGACCAGATTAACGGGACCAGCAAGGAAAACCAGCTACACAGCATCCGCGAGCTGATCGGCAGGTGCACGTTTTCCTACACGCGACAGGCCCATATGCGCGGTCTGGGTGATGCCATCCTCACCGGCGAAATGCTGATTGGAAATCAACCATTCGGGGTGATCCTGGCCGATGACCTGTGCGTGGGGGAACCTGACAACGTCATGGCGCAGATGGTGCGTGTTTATGAAAAATATCGTTGCAGCGTCGTGGCAGTAGAGGAAGTACCGCTTGGCGAAGTAGATAAGTACGGCATCATCAGCGGCGCACAACTGGATGATGAACACATCCAAATCGAGCGCATGGTGGAAAAACCGGCACCGCAGGATGCCCCGTCCAATCTCGCTGTCATCGGGCGCTACATCCTGACACCAGATATTTTCGAGATATTAAGGAGCACTCCGCCCGGAAAAAATGGTGAGGTGCAACTCACCGATGCGTTGCAAACGCAGGCCGCAGAGGGGGAAGTGATAGGCTATCGCTTTCAGGGGAGGCGGTTCGACTGTGGCAGCGTCGACGGCTTCGTAGAGGCCACCAATTTTTTTTACGCTCGCCGAGCGGAAACGCCGTAACACGTGCTGCGAAGCTCCAATTGTTGAATATGCTTCAAACGTACACCAACTTAATCCGGACACTGCTTTACCCATGACTCGAGCAGAACTCATCGCAAGACTTGCCGACCGGCATCCGCAACTGACCCGTAAAGATGTCGATTTTTCGGTCAGGCTGATGTTGGATGTGATAACCAATGCCTTGGCTCGCGGTCAGCGCATCGAATTCCGTGACTTCGGCAGCTTCGAACTCAGATACCGACCACCCCGTAACGGGCGCAATCCCAAAACAGGCAGCAAGGTGCTGGTTCCCGCCAAACTCAAGCTGCACTTCAAGCCGGGAAAAGGATTGCGCGAGCGGGTGGATAAATATTAGCGGGACTCACTTTGATGGTAGAAAAATTGACAGGGCCGCTCCTGCCCAATCAATCAAGCAAGCAATCCATCACACCAGCAAAAGGCTGGTTCATGGTAGTCGGCGTTCAGTTTCTTTGGTCTGGGTTCAGTGCCGAAAAAACCTGAAGCGCCGTTAGCCAACATCGTCCTTGTTCCCACTTCGGTCATGTAGAAGCACGGTTTCATCCATGGCGGAGACTCTTGTTTGCCCATCCTCTTCCCGTGCTGACTCGATCAAGTGCTGTGGCAATTGTTTGGTGGGTTTTACGCCAAGCCCTTTGAGCTGCTCAGCCTGGCGGATGACATTGCTCCGTCCAGAGGTGAATTTGCCATACGCTTTGTCATACACATCTTTGGCTTGATTGAGACGGTCGCCCAACTTGTCGAGGTCATCTACGAAGCCGACCAGCTTGTCGTAAAGTTCAGCGCCCCGCTTGGCGATTTCTTGCGCGTTGCGATTCTGTTGTTCCTGCCGCCACAGATGGGCCACGGTGCGAACCACGAACAGCAAGGTACTGGGGCTCACCAGCAAGACGTTTTTCTTCCACGCGTCTTGCCACAGATTGCTGTCATGCGAGACGGCCAGCATGAAAGCGGGCTCTACCGGAATGAACATCAGCACGAAATCCAGCGATTGCAGCCCATACAGCTGTTGGTAGTTCTTCTCGGCAAGCTCCTTGATATGCGCGCGCACCGAATCCAGATGGCGCTTCAGCGCGGTATCGCGCTGTAACTCGGTTTCGGCATTGGCGTGAGCCTCATAGGCGGTGAGCGACACTTTAGCATCGATGATCAGATGTCGGTCTTCGGGCAAATGCACGACCACGTCCGGCTGGGCGCGCGTACCGTCTTCTCGGGTATGATTTTCTTGCACGTCGTATTCATGGCCTTTGCGCAGACCCGAAGCCTCCAGCACTCGCTCCAGTATCAATTCGCCCCAGTTGCCCTGTGCTTTGGCTTGACCCTTGAGCGCGCTGGTAAGGTTGTGTGCATCTTTGGATAGCTGATTGTTGAGTACCATCAACTGTTTGACCTGCTCGGCCAGCGCCGAACGATCTTTCCCTTCATTGACATAAACCTCCTCCACCTTGCCCTGAAACTCGGTGAGCTTGACCTTGAGCGGTTCGAGCAACTGGTTGAGATTGGTCTGATTCTGTTCGGTGAAACGCTTGGTTTTATCTTCGAGTATCTCGCTGGCCAGCATCTTGAAGCGGTTCGAGAGCTGCTCCTCGGCATTCTTCAGCAGCTGCAATTTCTCCTCGGTTTGGGAGCGTTCCGATACCAGCATAGAATTCAGTTCGGCCAGCTGGTTGCTCAAGTGACGCTGCTCTGCGGTGAGTTGGTCACGCAAGATGACCAGGCTGTCTTTCTCCTGTTGCAGACGGATCAGCTGTTCGGACAGGCCCGTCGCGCGTTCCTGTAGTTTCGCACACTCGTCTCGTGAAGCATCAAGTTGGTCGCGCCACAACGAGGTCTGCTTTTGCAAGTCAGCGTACTCTGTCGTCAAACGATTTCCCTCTACTTGTACCGCGATCAAGCGCTCGCTCAGGCGGGCTAGCTCGATTTGACTTTCAGCCGCTATCTGACGCACAGCGGCAGACAATCGTTCCCGCTGCACTAGCCAGCTGAGCGTCGCTCCGGCCAGCAGGCCGACGAAAAGCGCAACAAAAATGTAGATGGACTGCCCCATATGTATTGACTCCTCCTATGCCAGTATAAATGCCCGTTCAAACAATAAGGGATGCGTGAGCATCCCTTATTCACTTCAAGCTAACGAACCTTAATTAGCCGCGTCCCTGACGCTTGCGCTCGTTTTCGGTCAGGTAACGTTTACGCACTCGAATCGATAATGGCGTGATTTCAACCAATTCATCATCGTCGATAAATTCCACCGCTGATTCCAGCGTCAGACGCACAGGCGGGGTCAAACGAACGGCTTCATCGGTACCGGAGGAGCGCACGTTGGTCAGCTGCTTGCCCTTGATCGGATTGACGATCAGGTCGTTGTCGCGGCTGTGGATACCGATAATCATACCTTCGTACAGCTTGTCACCGGGGACGACGATCATACGGCCGCGGTCTTCCAGCTTCCACAAGGCATACGCCACCGCTTCCCCGGCTTCGGAAGAAATCAGTACGCCGTTGCGCCGGCCCGGCATGTCGGCCTTGATCGGCGCGTAATCGTCGAACACGTGCGCCATGATGCCGGTGCCGCGCGTCAGTGTCATGAACTCGGACTGGAAACCGATCAGGCCGCGTGCGGGAATACGGTATTCCAGACGCACACGACCGTGACCATCCGGCTGCATATCTTGCAGGTCACCGCGACGACGACCCAGCTCTTCCATGATCGCGCCCTGGTTGGCATCTTCCACGTCCACGGTCAACACTTCGAACGGTTCGCACTTCTCGCCGTTGATCTCGCGGTACACCACGCGCGGCTTGCCCACGCCCATCTCGAAACCTTCACGGCGCATGTTTTCCAGCAGGATGGTCAGGTGCAACTCGCCGCGACCCGCCAACAGGAACACGTCGGTGTTGTCCGTCTCTTCCACGCGCAGCGCCACGTTGACCAGCAGCTCTTTGGTCAGGCGGTCGCGGATCTGGCGGCTGGTGATGAACTTGCCTTCCTGGCCGCACAATGGTGAGGTGTTTACCATCAGGTTCATGGTCAGGGTCGGTTCATCGACCTTGGGCAAAGGCAATGCCTCGGGCTTGTTGATGTCGGCGATGGTCACGCCGATACCGATTTCGTCGATACCGTTGATCAGCACGATGTCGCCGGCCTTCGCCTCGTCCATCAAGTAGCGATCCACGCCCTGGAAGCCCAGCACTTGATTGATACGGCCGCGCTTGGACGACTTGTCGCCATTCATCACCATCACGTCTTGGCCGGGCTTGATACGACCACGCAACACTCGACCCACGCCGATACGACCGACGAAACTGGAATACTCCAGAGCGGATATCTGCAACTGCAAAGGCTCATCCATCGCTGCGGCGGAAGGAGCGGGAACACTCTTCAATACGGTGTCGAACAAGGGGCGCATGTCCGGACTGGGATTGGCCAGATCCAGGGTCGCGTAACCGTTCAGTGCGGAAGCATAGACGACGGGGAAATCCAGCTGCTCTTCCGTCGCGCCCAGCTTGTCGAACAGATCGAAAGTCTGGTCGATCACCCAGTCGCAACGCGCGCCTGGACGGTCGACTTTGTTGATCACAACGATAGGACGCAGGCCCAGTGCCAGTGCCTTCTTGGTCACGAAACGCGTTTGTGGCATCGGTCCTTCGACCGCATCCACCAGCAGCAGCACACCATCCACCATACCCAGCACACGCTCTACTTCGCCGCCGAAGTCGGCATGGCCAGGTGTGTCGACAATATTGATGTGCACACCTTCGTAATCGACCGCGCAGTTCTTCGCCAAAATGGTAATGCCGCGCTCCTTTTCCAGATCGTTGTTGTCCATCACGCGTTCGGCTACGTGTTGGTGAGCGGAAAAAGAGCCTGCTTGGGTAAGCAATTTATCGACCATGGTGGTCTTACCGTGGTCAACGTGGGCGATGATGGCGATATTACGGAGTGCGCGGGACATGAAGACAGCCTTGCTCAATTAAAGGGCGCGCATTCTAACACAGGCTGGCAACCCGCTCCCGAGAAAACTGCCGACAGCCTACAAATTAGCCGAACCTGGCAGTTCGCGCTGGTAAGCAATGGTCTGCCGCTTAATAAACAAACCGCTCGCGCAGATCCAATAAATTAAGTTCAGCCAATATCTGCCCCAAACGCTCATGCGCATTCTTACGTGGCGCGCCGCTGCGTTTGGCGATGATCAGCTCGTTTTTCATCGAGTGTTCCCAGCCTATCAGCTCGGTCACGGTGACTTGATAACCGTGTGCCTCCAATTGCAGGCAGCGCAACACATTGGTAAGCTGACTGCCAAATTCCCGGGTATGCATAGGATGACGCCATATCTCCGCCAGCGGGGTCGTGGCGAAGGATAGGTTCTTGTGTTTGCTCAATACCGCCGCGACTTCCGCCTGACAACACGGTACCAGCACGATGAATTTCGCTCGCTTATGCAAGGCAAACTTGATCGCATCATCGGTCGCGGTATCGCACGCGTGCAGCGCGGTCACGACATCGATCTGATCGGGCAAGTCCGGGGTATGAATGGATGCTTCCACCGACACATTCAAGAACGACATGCGCGGAAAATCCAGCTTGGTCGCCAACTGCTGCGATTTTTCCACCAACTCCGCGCGCGTCTCGATGCCGTAGAGATGCCCCGCTTCCCGCGCCTTGAAAAACAGATCGTAAAGGATGAACCCCAGATAGGATTTTCCCGCCCCGTGATCCACCAGAGTCAGATCGGGCTTGTCCGCCAACACCTCGTCGAGCAAGGGTTCGATAAAATGGAACAAGTGATACACCTGCTTCAGCTTGCGGCGGCTGTCCTGATTGAGCTTGCCGTCGCGCGTCAAAATATGCAGCTCTTTGAGCAGCTCGACAGATTGATTCGGTTTAATTTCGGGGGCTAGGGTCATGGTGAATCGGTACCGGTATCAGCTGTTGTCGTCGCTGCCTGCTTGGCGACACCGGATAGCAGTCGTTCGGGGGCAAGCCGGCGGCCTTGCAATAAACCGACCCCCACGAACCCTTGCGCACCATACAAGCTGACCCGGCCATCGGGCAAGCCGGTGTCCAGTCCCAACCGTTGCCCTTGCGCCATGCGCTTGATTTGCATCGCATCCAAATTCAGCCTGGGCATCGTGGGCAGCAGGCTATCTACCGGCAACAGGCAAGCGGCACGTTCTGCCTCGCTCATGTCGCCGAGTTGTGCCAGAGTATGGCCGGCTTGCAGATCAAAATGAGCGATAGCCGTGCGGCGCAATGCGGTGAGATGTGCGCCGCAGCCCAGTGCCGCACCGATGTCTTCGCCCAAGGTGCGTATATAAGTGCCTTTGCTACAACGCACGCTGATATCTAGTTCAGCGTCAGAAAAGCGATGCAGCACCAATTCATGTATCACCACATCGCGCAATTCACGATGCACGGTTTCGCCGTTGCGTATGTATTCGTACAGCGGCTTACCCTGGTGTTTGAGCGCGCTATGCATGGGCGGCAACTGCTGTATAGCCCCGCGAAACTGAGCCAGCACCGCGCGCACCTGATCCAGTGTCGCGGTGACCTCACGCTCGACGAGCACCTCGCCTTCGGCATCTCCAGTTGCGGTGGTTTGCCCGAGACGCACGGTAGCACGGTAGCTTTTATCGGCATCGAGCAAGGCATTCGAAAATTTGGTCGCCTCGCCAAAACAGACAGGCAGCAGACCGGTGGCAAGCGGATCCAGCGTGCCGGTGTGCCCGGCTTTCTCCGCCTGAAACAGACGGCGCACTTTCTGCAAGGCGATATTGGAGCTCAGTTCGAGCGGTTTATCGAATAACAAAACACCGTCTAGAGGACGGTAAGCGCGTGCCATAAAGATTATTCAGAAGGGTCGGAACGATGTTTGTCGCTGGCGACGGCTTGATCGATGAGCTGCGACAAATGGCTGCCGCGCTCGACCGATGCGTCGTACACGAAATGCAATTGCGGCATGATGCGCAGTTTCAGGCTGCGTGATAACTGGCTACGCAAAAACCCGCTGGCCCTATCCAAGCCTTCTTGCGCTTCTTCATGTTTGCCATCCAGGCGCGTGAAAAATATCTTGGCATGGGAATAGTCTCCCGCCACCTCCACACCGGTGATTGTCACCAGACGCACACGCGGGTCGTTGATCTCCAGGCGGATCAACTCGGCAACTTCGCGTTGCATCTGCTGTGCCACCCGGTCGGTACGCGCGTAATTGGCCATTACAATGCGCGCGCGACCTCAACGATCTCGTAGGCCTCGAGCTTGTCGCCAACCTCCAAGTCGTTGTAGCCCTTCAAGGACAGTCCGCATTCGAAGTTGTTTTTCACTTCTTTCACGTCATCCTTGAAGCGTTTCAATGAGTCCAACTCACCATCGTGTATCACCACGTTGTTGCGCAACACACGCACCTTGGCAGCACGTTTGATCATGCCTTCTAGCACATAACAACCGGCGATAGTACCGACCTTGGAAACCGTAAACACCTGACGCACCTCGACCAACCCCATGATGCTTTCACGCTTTTCAGGTGCCAGCATGCCCGACAACGCCGCTTTGATCTCGTCGACCATGGCGTAGATGATGTTGTAGTAACGAATATCCACGCCGGCAGATTCAGCCAGCTTGCGCGCGGCCGCATCGGCACGGGTGTTGAATCCGATTACGATCGCTTTGGATGCCAAAGCCAGATTGATATCCGACTCGCTGATCGCACCCACACCGCTATGTATCAAGTTCACTTTGACTTCGTTGGTGGAAAGTTTCTGCAACGATTGCGCAATCGCCTCGCCGGAACCTTGCACGTCCGCCTTGATGATCAAAGACAAGGTACGCACTTCGCCTTCCGCCATTTGCTCGAACATATTTTCCAGCTTGGCCGCTTGTTGCTGCGCCAATTTCACGCCGCGATATTTGCCTTGGCGGAACAAGGCGATTTCACGGGCGCGCTTTTCATCGTTCAGCACCATCAATTCTTCGCCCGCAACGGGCACTTCCGACAACCCCTGGATCTCGACTGGAATGGACGGACCGGCTTCGGTGATAGTTTTGCCATTCTCATCCAACATCGCACGGACACGACCGAACACCGAACCCACCAACACGGCATCGCCGCGTTTCATCGTGCCTGACTGGATCAGCACGGTTGCAACCGGACCCTTACCTTTGTCCAGACGCGCCTCGATGACCAAACCTTTGGCATTGCTGGCGCGCGGGGCCTTGAGCTCCAATACCTCTGCCTGCAGCAACACGCCTTCCAACAATTGATCGATCCCCTGGCCGGACTTGGAAGACACTTCGACGAACATCGAGTCACCACCCCAGTCTTCCGGTACGACACCTTCAGCCACCAGTTCCTGCTTGACGCGCTCTATATTCGCATCGGGCTTGTCAACCTTGGTGAGTGCCACGACCAAAGGCACATTACCCGCTCTGGCATGGGCGATCGCCTCTTTGGTTTGCGGCATCACGCCGTCATCGGCCGCGACCACCAGAACCACGATGTCGGTCGCTTTCGCACCGCGGGCACGCATCGCGGTAAACGCTTCGTGACCCGGTGTATCGAGGAAGGTGATCATGCCGCGCGGTGTATCCACGTGGTAAGCACCGATGTGCTGGGTGATGCCACCGGCCTCGCCGGAGGCCACACGGCTGCGGCGGATGTAATCGAGCAAAGAAGTCTTGCCGTGATCGACGTGGCCCATCACCGTCACCACCGGCGCGCGCGCCTCGAGCGGCACATCCGCGTGGATCTCATCATCGATCAAATACGCATCGGGATCATCGAGTTTTGCCGGTTTGGCGATGTGGCCCATTTCTTCCACGACGATCATGGCCGTTTCTTGATCGAGCACTTGATTGATTGTCACCATCGAGCCCATCTTCATCAGCACCTTAATGATCTCGGCGGCTTTGATAGACATTTTTTGCGCCAGTTCAGACACGGTGATCGTTTCCGGAACCGACACTTCATGCACGATCGCTTCGGTCGGCAACACGAAAGATTCGCCCGCCGCAGGAGCCGATTGTTTGCTGTGCTTGTCGTGACGCTTACCTCTTACAGGACTGGCCCATGCACCGGTGCGATTGCCCAACTTACTATCCGTCTTGCCTTGCGGACGCTTATGTGCTCCCGCTTCGTCGCGTTTGACAGGCTGCTTGTCAGCCACCTTGGCAGGCTTGGCAAAACGCTCCACCTTATCGCCGGGCTTGGGTGCTGCCTTATGCAGCGTGCCTTCCTTTGCTACCACAGCCTGGGCAGCGACGGCTACCACAGGCTCAATCACCTTAACCGGCGGTCTGGTGACGCGGCGCAACACCGGCGCGCCTATGACTGGCCCATCCACAGCGGGGGCCTGCGCGGCAAGTTGCCGCGCCACGACAGGTTCGATCGCGACAGGTCCTGCTGGTTCGATCGCGACTGACTGCTCTGCTGGAATTAAAACGGGCGCATCTGGCTCATCACCGGCTTTTCCTTTTGCACGTATTTTCTTGGCTTGTAATTCGGCGGCCTGACGTTCTGCCAAATCTGTTTGCAAACGCGCTTCCTGCTCACGGACAGCGCGCTGATGATCATCCAGCACGAGCGGGGGCGCTTCCGCGCTTGCAACGGGTTCCGCGAACGCGGGGGAACTACTTGCCGCCAGGGGTGCGGCAACCACGCGGCGCTTGCGCACCTCTACTTGTATGGTGCGCGCGCGACCGGTGTTATCGGCTTTTTTGATCTCGCTGGTTTCGCGCCGGGCCAAAGTGATTTTTTTGACTGACTTGTCGCCGCCGTGCGCTTGCCGCAAATGCGCCAACAATTGAGTCTTATCGATCTCGGAAACAACATCTGAATCCTGCCGCTTTTTAATGCCGGCAGCCTGTAGTTGCTCGAGCAGCAATGCAACTGGCAGCCCCAGTTCAGTTGCGAATTGCGCCACGTTTAATTTTCCCATTTCATTCCTTATAGCTACTTATTCCGATGTTACGCAAACCAAGGTGCACGTGCTGTCATGATCAATGAGTTCGCGCGGTCAGCATCCATAGCGGTCAGCTCGACCAACTCATCGACTGCCAAATCTGCCAACTGCTCTTGCGTCACGATGCCTTTCCCCGCCAAGGTCCGCGCGGTTTCTGCGTCCATACCGTCGAGCTTGGTCAAATCCTCGATACCGTGTTCAACCTGCTCTTCGTTCACGATCGCCGCAGTGAGCAGCACGTTGCGCGCACGGCTGCGCAATTCTTCCACAGTCGCCTCGTCAAAGCCTTCTATCTCGAGCATCTCTTCCAAAGGCACGTAAGCCACTTCTTCCAAGGTGTTGAAACCTTCTTCCACCAGGATATTGGCAACCTCTTCATCCACATCCAGCTTCTCGATGAACAAACTGCGTATCTTGGAAAACTCTTCGGCATGTTTTTCGCTGGACTGCTCTACCGTCATGATATTCAGTGTCCAGCCAGTCAACTCGGAAGCCAGTCGCACATTTTGACCGCCACGACCGATCGCTTGCGCGAGATTCTCTTCTTCGACCACCACATCCATGCTGTGATTTTCTTCATCCACCACGATACTGCTGACCTCGGCCGGGGCCAACGCGTTAATCACGTATGTGGCGGGATCTTCTGCCCACAGAATAATATCGACGCGCTCACCGGCCAGTTCGTTGGTCACACCCTGCACGCGGGAACCGCGCATCCCCACACAAGTTCCGATAGGGTCAATGCGCGGATCGTGGGAGCGCACGGCGATCTTGGCGCGGGAACCCGCATCACGGGCCGCGCTGACGATTTCCAGGATGTTCTCCTCGATCTCCGGCACTTCCAACTCAAACAGCTTGGTCAGCAATTCATTGGAGGTGCGCGACAAGATGACTTGCGGGCCGCGCGCGGTGCGATCCACGCGCAGCAAATGCGCCTTGATCCGGTCACCGACACGCAGATTTTCCTTGGGAACCATCTGATCGCGCGGCAACAGCGCCTCGATCTTGCCGAATTCGATGATCGCATTACCGCGTTCGACACGCTTCACCGTACCGGACACCAGATGCTCTTTTCTATCCATGAAATCGCTCAGAATCTGCTCGCGCTCCGCGTCGCGGATGCGCTGGAAAATCACCTGCTTCGCAGCCTGCGCACCGATACGACCGAAATCGATCGACTCCAGCGGCTCCTCGATAAATTCACCCAGCTGGATATTCGCGTCGTGCTTGCGCGCTTCTTCCAGTTTGATATGCAGGTCAGGGGTTTCGAACGTCTCATCGTCCATCACTTCCCAGCAGCGGAAAGATTCGTACTCGCCGGTATTGCGATCGATAGCAACCCGAACATCCGTCTCGTCGGAAAAACGTTTTTTCGTTGCGGAAGCCAACGCGGATTCGAGCGCGCCGAACACCACTTCCTTATCCACGTTTTTCTCGCGTGACAACGCGTCCACCAACAACAACACTTCTCTGCTCATACCATTCTCCAGCTATTTACTTGCCCATTAACAATATTAGGAACACATGCGTATCAACGCATCGAGCCTACTAAAAAGTCGGCACCAAACGCGCCTTATCCAGATTCGACAACTCAATCGCAACCACCGCGCCATCCACAACCAACTGCAACACGCCATCACTCAATGCACCGATAGTACCCACGAAATTCTTGCGTCCGGACACGGGCATACGCAATTTCAGCTGCGCTTGCTCTCCGGCGAAACGCACGAAGTCCGCCTCCTTCTTAAGCGCGCGATCCAAACCAGGCGAAGATACCTCCAACCTGTCGTAATCGATGTTCTCGACCAAAAACAAACGGGTCAACTGGTGGCTCACCGTTTGGCAATCATCAACCGATATGCCTTCCGGCTTATCGATAAACACCCGCAACATCCCGCGCCCAGAGCGTTCCACGTCGACCAACTCGTAACCCAGACCGGTCACCGTAGTCTCGATAATCTGTACTGCATCCATAAATCCCGACCCACAAATAAAAAACGGGCTCGAAGCCCATCACAAAACGCGGCGCATTGTATCAAACCTCGGCACTAAATGGAAATGAGTTCGACCGTGCAGACCGGACCGGCAAGATATAGCCTCCCACGCACCGCGAGATTGCTAGAAATCGTCTTGATAGCGGACGGTAATCGGATAACGCCAATCCTTGCCGTAACTGCGTTCGGTGATACGGATGCCCACTGCCGATTGACGACGTTTATATTCGCTCAGACGCATCAAACGCACCACGCGCCGCACATCCGCCTCGGGAAAACCGCGCGCGATGATGCCGGGGATCGGCATATTTTGTTCCATATAGCATTCGACGATCCCATCGAGCACATCATAAGGCGGCAAGCTGTCCTGGTCGGTCTGGTCGGGACGCAATTCCGCGCTGGGCGGGCGAGTGATGATGCGTTCCGGTATCACATACCCCAGCGAATTACGGTAGCGAGACAAGCTGTACACCAGGGTCTTGCTCACATCTTTCAATACGGCAAATCCGCCCGCCATATCGCCGTATAACGTTGCATAGCCGACACTCATCTCGGATTTATTGCCGGTCGTCAACACCAGCCCGCCAAACTTGTTGGAGATCGCCATCAGCAGTGTGCCCCTGATACGCGCCTGCAGATTTTCTTCGGTGGTATCAGCCCCTCGCCCCGCGAACGGGGCCTCCAAGGTCGAGACATATTGTTCGAATATAGATGCAATCGGAAACTCGTCATAGCGCACCCCGAGTATCTTGACCATCGCGCGCGAATCCTCCAGGCTGATCTGCGCCGTATAAGGGGAAGGCATCATCACCGCATGCACCTTGTCCGAACCCAGGGCGTCGACCGCGATGGCCAGCGTCAAAGCAGAATCGATACCGCCCGACAGCCCCAACAACACTCCTGGAAAGCAATTTTTAACTATATAATCCCTCACGCCCAGACACAAGGCCTGATAAACGCCGGCTTCGGTTGGCAACAGCGGGATTAGCTCGCCGCTAGGCTGACCATATCCGTCGACGTCCAACACGGACAGGCTTTCTATGAATTGCGCGCTCTGGTGGGTCACATTCCCTTGCCTGTCCATCGCGAACGATCCCCCATCAAAGATCAGTTCATCCTGCCCACCCACCATATTCGCGTACACCACTGCCATCCCCGTTTCGGCGATACGATTACGCACCGTGTCATGTCGCCCTTCTAGCTTGGTGACCGCAAACGGCGAGGCGTTCATCACCAGCAAAATTTGCGCGCCCGCGGTGCTTGCGCGCCTCGCGGCTTCCGACTCCCAAACATCTTCGCAGATATTCAAACCGAATCTCATCCCGCCCAACTCAAACATGCACGGCTCACTGCCCCGATCGAAATAACGCTCCTCGTCGAATACCGCGTAGTTGGGCAAATCCTGCTTACAATACGTCATCGCGACTTGGCCATCGCGCAACAACGAAGCCGCGTTATAACGCTTACCCTCATGCTCATAAGGATGCCCGACCAGCACGGCGATACCGGATATTTTTGTCGCCAATTTGCCCAGTGCCGATGCGCAAGCCTGATAAAAACCTTCGCGCAATAACATATCTTCGGGAGGATAGCCGCACAAGCTTAATTCCGGAGTCAACATCAGCAACGCACCTTGCGACTTGGCCTGCTCGGCATATTGCAAAATTCTGGCGGAATTCTCCTGGAGCCCGCCCAGTATGCAGTTCATTTGTGCTATTGCCAGCTTCATGAGGATAGGAAAGAATCTGTAAGGGTGCGCATTTTAGCATCGTGGCATTATTCTGATGTCACTCTCGATCCACCAAGCGCAAATTCCAGACGCTAAAAAAGCGGGCTGGTGACAGCCCGCTGCTAATTGACGCGAAATCTAAATTGCTTTGTTTAGCGAGCCAGCCTTCACAATTGGCAAATCCAAGCAAATAGAATCACCGCTATGCACGCTGCCTTCTCGCTTCAAACAGACATATCCCCGCGCTCACCGAAACATTCAAGCTTTCCACGCTGCCCAGCATGGGGATGCGCACCAATTCGTCACAGGTATCGCGCGTCAGGCGGCGCAGACCCTCGCCCTCCGCGCCCAACACCCAAGCCAGCCCACCCATGTGCTTGAAGCTATTCAGGTCTTTTTCCGCCTCACCCGCCGCACCGACCACCCAGATGTCATGCTCCTGCAGCTCGCGCAAAGTACGCGCGAGATTGGTCACCGTGATGTAAGGTACCGTCTCGGCTGCACCGCACGCGACTTTTTCGACGGCGGCCGTGATGCCGACCGCACGATCCTTAGGGGCGATCACCGCATGCACACCGAAGGCATCTGCACTGCGCAGACACGCGCCCAGATTGTGCGGGTCTTGCACGCCATCCAAGACCAGGAGCAACGGCGGTTCGGTAAGAGTCTCCAGCACATCCGACAAATGTTGCACGCGCTGCGCCGCATCGACACGTGCCGCCACACCCTGATGACGCTTGTTGCCCGCCATGCCATCCAAACGGGCGACCTCGATAGGAATGATGCGCACGCCGTTGGCCTCCGCAAGCTTGATCAAATCCCGCATACGCGGGTCTTGGCGTTGCGCCTGCAAATAAACCTCTTGGACACCGTCCGGGTTCTGGCGGATGCGCGCCGTGACCGCATGGAAACCATAGATCAAACGCAAATCAGCCATGGTGCTTTTTCTCTTTGGACGATTTTTTTGCAGGCCTTTCATCGTCGGATTGCTCCGCCGTACCACCCTCTTCGTGTAACACGAAATCCACCTTGGTGCTTTCCATATCCACTTTCACCACACGCACTTGCACGCGATCACCCAGACGATATTTTTGTCCGGTGCGCTCGCCTAACAACTGGTGTTTGCCCGCGTCAAAATGAAAGTAATCTTTGCCTAACTCTGAAATATGCACCAAGCCCTCGACATATAAATCATCTAATGATACGAACATACCGAAGCTGGTCACGGAAGAAACTGTACCGGTGAACACGCTGCCCAGATGGTCGCGCATGTAGAAACATTTCAACCAGGCATCGACATCGCGGGTAGCGTCGTCGGCACGGCGTTCGGTCATGGAACAATGCACGCCCAGCTCTTCCCATTTCATTCCGGGTTTGTATTGTTTGCCTTGCAACACAGCCTTGATGGCGCGGTGCACCAGCAAATCCGGATAGCGGCGTATCGGCGAGGTGAAATGTGTGTAAGCCTCGTAACCCAGACCAAAGTGACCGATGTTTTCCGGCTCGTACTTGGCTTGGCGCAATGAACGCAGCATCACGGTTTGCAACAATGCCGCATCGGGACGACCTTTGATACGCTTGAGCAACTTGGAATAATCGACGGCCTGCGGTTCATCTTCACCGCCCAATTGCAAACCGAACTCTTTCAGGAATTCGCGCAAGGCGACCAGTTTCTCCGGAGTAGGCCCCTGGTGGATACGATACAACACGGTGTGCTCGTGCTCGTGCAGAAAATTCGCCGCACACACGTTGGCCGCCAACATGCACTCCTCGATCAGCTTGTGCGCATCATTGCGCACCACGGGCACGATACGCTCGATCTTGCCCTGCTCGTTAAAGATCATCTGGGTTTCGACGGTCTCAAAATCGATCGCACCGCGCTTCTCACGGGACTTCAGCAGCTTCTGGAACAGTGCGTACAGATTTTGCAAATGTGGCACGACGCTGGCGTAGCTCTTGGCCAACTCACCATCCGGCTCGGCCAGCATGGCCGCGACCTGCGTGTAGGTCAGACGCGCATTAGAATACATCACCGACGGATAAAAACGGTATTTGCCGATCTCGCCATGAGCGTCCACATGCATATCGCACACCATGCACAAACGGTCCACTTGCGGATTGAGCGAGCATAAACCGTTGGACAGTTCTTCCGGCAGCATCGGGATCACGCGCCGTGGGAAATACACCGAGTTGCCGCGCTGGATCGCCTCGCGGTCCAGCGCATCATTGGTCTGTACATAATGGCTCACGTCGGCAATCGCGACCACCAGACGGTAACCGTCTTTTTCCGGGGCGCAATACACCGCATCATCGAAATCGCGCGCCGTTTCGCCGTCTATCGTCACCAGCGGCAAGTTGCGTATATCTTCGCGACCCGCCCAGTCTTCGGCGGACACGATCGGCGATATCTGCTTGGCCTGACGCTCCACATCATTGGGGAATTCATATGGCAGATCGTGTTTGCGCAGCGCGATCTCGATCTCCATGCCCGGATCGGCATAGTTACCCAACACCTCGACGATGCGGCCTATCGGTTGCGCATGTTTGTTCGGGTGCTGCACGATTTCCAGTATCACCACCTGGCCTGCTTTGGCCGCACCAGCCTCACCTGGGGCTACCAGAATATCCTGGGTGATGCGGCGATTTTCTGCCACCACGAACTGTATGCCATGGTCCTCGAACAGCCTTCCCACCACGCGATTATTGGCGCGCTCCAACACTTCAATGATCTTGGCTTCGGGGCGGCCGCGTCTATCCACACCGCTCTGGCGCACCATCACCACGTCGCCGTGCAACACCTGATGCATTTCTTTTTCGCTCAGGAACATATCGGCACTGCCGTCTTCGGGAACGAGGAAGCCAAAACCATCGGGGTGACCTTGCACCTTGCCTTTAATCAAATCCAGTTTTTCCATCACGCAAATCGCGCGCTTGCGGTTGCGCATGATCTGCCCGTCACGCTCCATGGCACGCAAGCGGCGGGAAAACAGATCCTCTTCTTCATGCGTGATGAGCAGCATATCCAGCAACTCATCCTCGTGCATGGGCGCGCCCTGTTCGGTCAAAATCTGCAAAATAAATTCTCGACTCGGTAGCGGGTTCTCATATTGTTCACGCTCGCGGTCCAGAAACGGGTCTTGCTCACGTAAGTTTTGATTCTTTTTCATTGACAATAAATCCTTTAACAATTAAATTGCGCGCCTTGCAAATTGCAGCCCAGATGGCGGAATTGGTAGACGCGCACGGTTCAGGTCCGTGTGCCGAAAGGTGTGGAGGTTCGAGTCCTCTTCTGGGCACCATATATGAGATAGATCGCGCAAGCGACCTGTCTCTTTTTTTTGTGCCCAGAGCAAGTACAGCACCTGCGTGCTGTACGCCAGAACTCGAAACGCATCCGGTATTACGGATGCCGGGGTCGCGCCGGCGTGACCGAGCCCTCTCCTCGCACCCAACATGAGGCGGATTGTGTAAACAGCCCATCTCTTTTTTTACGCCCAAAATACGCGCAGCACCTGCGTGCTGTACGCCAGAACTCGAAAAACATCCGGTGCGACAGATGCCGTGGCCGCGCCGGCTCGACCGATGCGCTTCTGGACAACTGCTTCGCAACCCTCCGATTTTTCGGCTTTCTTTTGATTCACTCCGGCTTTCTAATCTCGGCATCTTTATGCTGCATAAGAACTGCTTGATTACATATGTTGTGTAATATCCCCACAACAGAACCATGTGCATAGCCACATTTTCAATGCCTGACATGCACCAGCCTTGCACTTTGAAATACCGAACCGAGATTCAAAAAAGGCAGCGGCAATCCAGCCCGGCATCATAGCAGGAAAGGATAATCGCAGCTCTAAATTAAGGATAATCCGGGCAACGATGCGGCATCGCCAGACAGCCAGATGGGTATAATTGCCCCTCCCGACACCCGACCCTGTTTATAGGCCGCGTTATCAAACTTAATCCTTCAGCCGTTATGTCCACTCCACCCGATACCCAGCCCGATACGCTAGACCCAGAAAACTGGAACACCCTGCGCGAGCAGGGTCACCGCATGCTGGACGACATGTTCGACTACATGGAGCAGATACGCTCACGCCCTGTCTGGCAACCGATACCGGATGTCGCACGCGCGCAATTCCGGCAGCCGTTGCCGCGGCAGCCTACAAATATCAGCGCCGCTCATGCGACGTTCATGCAATCTATCCTGCCCTATGCCGTGGGCAACACCCACCCCGGTTTTATGGGCTGGGTACACGGGGGCGGCACGCCCGTGGGCATGCTGGCGGAGATGCTGTCTGCCGGATTGAATGCCAATCTCGGTGGGCGCGACCAGATGCCGATCGAAGTCGAGCGGCAGGTGTTACGCTGGGTATGCGAACTGTTCGGTTTTCCGGATGATGCCAGCGGATTGTTTGTCACCGGCACCTCGATGGCCACGCTCGTTGCCGTGCTGGTGGCGCGTCACGCGGTGCTGGGCCCGGCGGTACGCACGCAAGGTATCGCCGCGAGCGACAAACGCCTGACGGCCTATACCTCGAGCGGCGCGCACGGTTGCATCGCCAAGGTGATGGATATGGTCGGGCTGGGGACGGATGCCTTGCGCATTATTCCGGTGAATACCCATTACGAAATGGATATCGCCGCGCTGGAACAGGCCATCGCTGCGGACAGCGCGCAGGGATATACGCCATTTTTCATTGCCGGCACGGCCGGTACGGTCAACACCGGGGCGATCGATCCGCTGGCCGCCGTGGCCGATGTGGCCAAACAGTACGGGCTGTGGTTCCATGTGGACGGTGCTTATGGCGCACTGGCCATGCTCGCTCCAGAAATCGCGCCGCGTCTGGCAGGATTGGAGCGCGCCGATTCCGTCGCGTTCGATTTTCACAAATGGGGACAAGTGCCTTACGACGCAGGCTTTGTCCTGATTCGGGATCGTAAACAGCATTTCGACACTTTTGCTTCACCTGCCGCGTACCTGCGGCGCGAAATGCGCGGCATGGCGGGCGGTTCCCCGTGGCCCTGCGATTTCGGGCTCGATCTGTCGCGCGGCTTTCGCGCGCTCAAGGCATGGTTCACCTTGCAGGTGTATGGCACCGAAAAATTGGGGCAGATCGTCGCCCACACCTGCGAACTGGCCAAGTATCTGGAGCGTCGTATCGCCCAGACACCGGAACTGGAGCTACTCGCGCCGGTTTCCTTGAATATCGTTTGCTTCCGTTTTCGTTGCAAGGATGCGGATCAGGTGAATGCTGCAATCATCGTGGCATTACAGGAATCCGGGATCGCCGCGCCTTCGGCCACCACGCTGGACGGCAAGCTGGCCATCCGCGCTGCGATCGTCAACCATCGCACGAATAAGGGGGATATTGACGCGCTAATCCGGGCAACACTCGAATTTGGAGATGCCAAAATCCGCTCCTGATCAATCGGAGTTGACCATGAACCAGCAAGACCCGCCCAACATCCATGCCTTTATCGGCCCTGCCGCGCTGATGAAAATGGCCTGTTCCGGAATCAACCTGACGCCCCTCGGCGAAAGATTGCTGGCACTTGCCGGTTCGGGGCGAAGCGTATCCAGTGCCGACGCGCTGCTCGATCTTTCCACGATTTTACAGTTGAGCAACAGCCGCGAAATCGCATTATCGGTGCAAAACGAGGCACTCAAACTCAAGCAACTCTACCATCTGCCCGCGCCACGGGGCATCGCGGGCATACGCCTGCTCGCGCTGATGACGCCAGGTGACCTGATGACGAATACTCCGCTGGATTTTTTGCTGGAAGATTCCGATATCGCGCTGGATATTTTGTACGTATCACCCCACCTTCCCTTCCCCGATACGTTGTCGGATCACGATGTCCTGTTTGTCGCTATCGGAGAATCGGATGAAACGCGACCCTTGCTGGAGCGGCTCGGGGTATCACTGGCACACTGGCCCAGACCTGTATTGAACCAGGCCGACCGCATCACCTGGCTTTCGCGTGACCATGCCTATACGCGCCTGAGCGGACTGCCCGGTGTTGTGATGCCTGCCACGGTGCGACTGACGCGACATGAGCTTGAAAACATCGAAAATAAATCAGTCCCCGCACAAAACTATCTATCCGACGCGGCCTTTCCGCTCATCGTTCGCCCGGTGGGTTCGCATGCCGGACATGGATTAGAAAAAATCGATAGGCCCGCCGACTTGTTTGATTATCTGAAAAACTTACCTGACAAGGTGTTCTACATTTCCCGTTTCATCGATTACAGCCATCCCGATGGCTTGTTCCGCAAATATCGCGTGGTGCTGATCGAAGGCCGACCTTATGCGGCACACATGGGAATATCCACGCACTGGATGATCCATTACA
>JABEVF010000020.1 GCA_013043965.1 Gallionella sp.
CCGTTTTAACTCGCACGGTTACAACGTGAACATGGTGCAGCCTTTGTACCGCCAGCAAAACTGGTTGGCGTATTCGGAGTCCGAATTGCAAGTGGCCGCAGCCGAGGCGCAATACAAAGTGGCCGAGCAGGACTTGGTGTTGCGTACCGCCCAGGCCTACTTTGACGTGCTGAATGCGCAGGACGGGGTCGAGCTGGCCGAGGCGCAAAAGAGTGCCATCACCGAACAGCTGGGCCAGGCCAAACGTAATTTCGAGGTGGGCAGCGCCACCATCACCGACACCCTCGAGGCGCAGGCCCGTTTCGATTTGATCGGGGCGCAACAGATCGCCGCGCAAAATAATCTGGAGATCAAGCGTCGTGTATTGCAACAGCTGACCAACAGTTTGCCGGGTAACCTCAAGCGTCTCGATACGGCGATCAAGCTGGATGCCCCGCAGCCCGCCGATGCGGAAAAATGGATCGCGGACGCGCAGTTGAACAGCCCCCAGCTGGCGGTCGCCAAGGCCAATACCCAATTTGCCGAAAAAGAAGTGGCGCGCAACCGTGGCGGGCACTACCCCACCGTCGATCTGGTCGCCAATTACGGCAATTCCTACGCCAGCGGCAGCCAGTTTGGCTTGGGCGACAATATGCGCAACGCCAACATCGGCGTGCAGTTGAATGTGCCGCTGTTTCAAGGTGGACTGATCAATTCCAAATGGCGCGAAGCCGAAGCGAATTACGAGCGCGCCCAGCAAGATATGGAAAGCGCGCATCGCAATGTCACGTTGCAGACCAGCCAGGCTTATCTCGGCGTGGTCAGCGGGATCGTCCAGGTGCAGGCATTGCAACAGGCTCTTGCCTCCGGCACCAGCGTTCTGGACGCGACCAAGACGGGCCAGGAAGTGGGGGTGCGCACCAACCTCGATGTGCTCAACGCGCAACAGCAACTCTATGCTACCCGTCGCGATTTGTATCAGGCAGAATACAACTTCCTCATCAGCAAACTACGCCTGAAGGCGGCAGCGGGCGTGCTGGACGTGGATGGTCTGATCGAAGTTAACCAGGCTCTCCGTTAATAGGCTTGTGAGTTAACTGGATAAGCACGGTTCATTGCCCCTGAATTTAATTGTTTCCTCCTCTAGCAGATATGCCCGATGTAATCTGCGACCCCACTCCGTTCCAAATAGCGGATAGCTTTTTCAGTGCTTCTGTTTACTGAGTTGATGCTGATAACGACTAGCCGCAATCGTTAGATGAACGTGCAAGGTGTGGCAGACTCAGATGGAATATTGGAAGATTTCAGGAATATTAGAAATTCCCAGTATTCTTGATCTTGTGCCGGCGGACTTCGTTAAATTTGTATGGCATCAGTATCGTGGATTGAGTAGGTGAGGTTTTGCGGAATCCTCCCAGATGGTACGCTTGGTAGCTGGAATTCTGATTTATGCAACAACGCCTTGCCGAACCGAGTGATCAGATTCGTCGGAATACGCAACCCTCTAATGCTCTACCTTCCATACCCCATGTCTCTATTTTGCAGCCCGTACCATTTCGCCTTCATAGACGCTGTCAGCTACTACTATCAGCGGGAAGGAATCCCCACTGATAGTGATGATCTAGCGAAGAAAATGGCGCTTGATGCGGATTCTATTAAGCAGATAAGGAAGATGACTGCATCGACCCTTCTCCCATTCGCAGAAATATACACCTCTGCTTGTGCAGAGCGCGGGCCGATTGAGCATAGTTGCCATGCCATATCCCATGGATTCGCTGAAACCTTTCTGAATACAACCCTCAAAGAGTCACTACCATTGGCGATAACAATCGGAAATGTTTGGTTCAAAGGAGCGAATATTTATGGCGTAACCCGCGACAAAGTCGATGCTGTAATTAGGCATGGCTTTGATGCCAGCAAAACAATAGATGTGCATGTTTGGCTAACACTCAGCGACATGACAGTCATTGACCTCAGCATTCTTTCAACTTTACATTCGCTGGGCCTTACAGATTCCGAACCTCCAGCAGGAAATCGCGTCATGTTGTGGCGAGATGAAGTGAGAAGCGATTTCAAATATGAGCCCTTACTGGTTGATAACGACTTTTACTCAAAGGTTGAGCGTGGCTTGGTATTTGGCGTGGTCAGCTAATTTGATGGCCTGATGCTCACGTTCGGTGATGGGCTATTAGCGTCTGTTTTGTTT
Organism: Gallionella sp.; assembly: GCA_013043965.1. Lineage (GTDB taxonomy): Bacteria > Pseudomonadota > Gammaproteobacteria > Burkholderiales > Gallionellaceae > Gallionella. The sequence continues at coordinate 2,186 of JABEVF010000020.1, forward strand.
CGCCTGCAGTGCGGCTCTTGTCGTTCATTGGTTTATCTTGGTCGGCGGCCACATCCGAGCCGCATGCAGTACGCGAAGCACGCGCACAAAATCTCCCGCAACGTCGTAAATCAGGATGTAGTTTCGATGTGCGACCAGCTCGCGTGTGCCGTTCAGTTGGCCAGGCCGACCCAAGCCCGGATGGTCCACTAGGCGGGCGGCCTTCTCGGATAGCAGCTCATCGAAATCGAGAGCGGCACTTGGGTTATCGGCCGCGATGTACTCGCGAATTGCTTTTCGGTCTTCTCGCGCTGGCCGCGACCAGACCAATTTCAAGAATTAGCACCGACCATTTTGCGTCGCGTCCCTTCGCGCCAGGCTACCGCTTCCGCTTCGACTTCTTCTGCCGAAACTACGTCGCCGGCATTGGCCGCATCGAGGCCGATCTGCACCTCGCGTCGAAACCATAAATCATGCTCGGACACTTCTTGTTGTTGCTTCACGAAATCGCGCATGAAGTCGCGCAAGAGCTGCGCGCCGCTGCGATCGCGGCCTTTGGCGGCCATCGTAAATTGGTCTTTCAGACCCTCATCGACCCGAAAAGTGAAAGTCGCTTCGCTCATGATGCGCTCCATGTGTTACAAGTAATGTCTATTGTAGCATGTGGTGGCGTTCTACAAGGGGTCAGTCTGCCGCGAAACAGAAAGTATCAACCAATAGTCACCTTGCGTATCCCACAGTAAACCCGCCAACCGTTCCAATCGAGTGCGACACGAAGCCGCGTATTTCGATGCGCCCGCCTTGCGCCAGGGTACGCGACAGGGCATCGAGGATCGTGCGCGCGGCCAGATCGCAGTCTTGTGCGGTGAGTTGGGGGTGGCGTAGCGCCAGTTGCCGGATGAGGTCTGAGCGGGTCATGGTTAGATCGGTTGCTGGGCGGCGTGTTATTGGAATAGGCGAGGGAGGATTATATATGAGCGATCTGGTGGCCCAATTGTGGCGCTAACGATTCGACTGAAACTGCCATATGAATGATGTGACTGAATATCATGATGCGAACGCGACGAGCGCGGCGGCCTCTTCCGCTAATTGGCTTCAACACAGCATCCCGAGCATCGCCGCCCGAACCACCGCTGCGGTCTTGTTGGGGGCATGCAGTTTGATCATGGCGTTGCCGATATGGAAGTTGACCG
>JABEVF010000021.1 GCA_013043965.1 Gallionella sp.
CCAGTGTCTGTTGTTTCATTACCATCTTCCCGTGTTTGTGTTCTATGGCTATAACGCACGACCTGTGGAATGGGTGGACTTGATCAGCGTTGCCTTAAGCAAAAATCATTTGTTTCTTCAGTCACTGAACGTTTAAAAACCAGTGCTATTCCACTAGAACGAACACGTCAAACGATTCAAAATCCAGAGCAGTTACTTAAACGTTGGAGCAAAGACGGAAGTCAGGTTTGGTTTATCATTGATGATGTTGATCAAAATTTTGAGAATACTCCAGTGTTTAGAGTCAAAGTTGCGACGTTTTTCACTGCACTAAGGCAAATCGCAAACTTAATTCCTGAATTTCGTTTTCGCTCTTCGGTTCGCCCGAACGTGTGGTCAATTGTGAAGCGTGAACACGAGGCTCTTTCGCACGTAGAGCAATATATTTCTGATCTTCAATGGTCTCAAGATAATTTTTATGAGTTAATTGCCAAGCGTGTTGAGGGTTATCTAAAAAGGACTAGTCAATGGGGTGAGATAGAAAAAGAACTTATTCAGCTCACTAGAGAAGGAAGAAATAAACGGTTAATTGCATTAATCTTTGATGACCCTATGCCTTGGGGTATGGGGAATCGACCTCCAACGGTGATCCTTTATACACTTGCTCGTCATCGGCCAAGATGGTTGGTTGAATTGTGGCGAGTGGCATCCGCTTCTGCAGAAAAGAATAGGCGACAAAAAATTAATTTTGACGACATAAATAAAGAGCTTGAGGCCTTTGGTAAACGACGTGTCGAGGATACTGTCGCAGAATTTAAATCACAGTGTCCGCAAATTGAAGATTTATTAGTTGCGTTTGTGGGGCAGTCAGAGAGATTCTCCACTGATGAGCTAATGAAAACCCTCAAGAATCGAGTGCTAAATGGAACTCATCCAAAAATCATTGGTGTTTTGGGATCTCCATCAACGTTAGATGTTGCACATTTTCTTTTTCAAATTGGCTTTTTGACTGCTCGAAAAGACTTCTCTGATGATCACTATGAGCATATCGCTTATGCTGATAATCCAATGCTGTTAAATACAAAAACAAATATTGATCAAGGTTACTCATGGGAAATTCATCCCGTGTTTCGTCAAGCATTGAAACTTAAAAATGCATAATTAATTCCGACTAGAAATTGGCGCGGCGCGGTAGGGTGGGCAAGTTTTTCCTGCCCACGCAGTAATGAATGAATCGGTGGGCAGATGAATCTTGCCCACCCTACAAACACCAATAAAACTATGCAGATTTACATCGATGCCGATGCGTGTCCCAAGGTCATCAAGGAGGTGTTGTTTCGTGCGGCGGAGCGGTTGCAGATTCCGCTGACCTTGGTCGCCAATAAACTGCTGTATTGCCCGCCGTCCAAGGTGATACGCGCGCTGCAAGTCCCGGCAGGTTTCGATGTGGCGGACAACAAGATCGCAGAGCTGGTCGCTCCGGGTGATCTGGTTATTACCGCCGATATTCCGCTGGCTGCCGAGGTTATCGCGCGCGGTGCTCATGTGCTGGATCCGCGCGGCGAGTTCTATACGCAAGACACGATACAAGAGCGATTGACCATGCGCAACTTCATGGAGAGTCTGCGCGGCAGCGGCGTGGAGACGGGTGGCCCGCCGTCCTTTAGCCAGCGCGATTGCCAGACGTTCGCCAATCAGCTGGATAAATTTCTAGCGAAGTAAATACGATAATTTCGGAGGCGACATGAGCAAACCACTCTTGGTAATCGGCAACAAAAATTATTCTTCCTGGTCGTTGCGCGCCTGGCTGATGTTGAAACATGCCGGGGTGGATTTTGACGAGATGCGTATCCCGCTGTTCGTGGCAGGCTACAAGGAAAAACTGTTTGCCTGTTCGCCTGCTGGCAAGGTGCCGGTGTACCGCGAGGGTGGGCTGCTGGTGTGGGATACGCTGGCGATAGGCGAATACCTGTACGAAATTTATCCGTCGCTGTGGCCCGCGCAGCGCGAAGCGCGCGCCCGTGCCCGGTCGGTCAGCGCGGAGATGCATTCGGGTTTTGTGCCGTTGCGCACGGCGATGCCGATGAATGTCCGCGCGCGTGGCCGCAAGGTGGCGACATCCACAGCACTCGAGGCGGACATCGCGCGCATCAAAACCATCTGGCGCGAGTTGCGCGAGCAATATGGCGCGGTGGGGCCGTGGCTGTTCGGCCCCTACAGCATCGCGGATGCGATGTACGCGCCGGTGGTGTTTCGCTTCCTGACCTATGGCGTGGGCGAGCCCGGTGCCGTGGATGAGTATATGCAGACCGTGTCGCGCGATCCGCTGGTGCAGGCGTGGGTGAGGGCGGCTGAGTCGGAACAGGAAGTCGTTGCGGCTAGCGAGGTGGGTGTTTAACGAGAGCCTTCTTAATGACGCCGCAAAGCAGCAGGTTGTGATGGGCTTGGCTATAATGCCGCCAGCCAATAAAACGAGGAACACCGTCATGCGTCCTTCATTAGCACTGCAAAATCACCGTGCCGAGATCCGCGAGATCGCGCTGAGTCATCGTGTGCTGAATGTGCGGGTGTTCGGTTCGGTGTTGCATGGCGATGATACCGAAGACAGCGATCTTGATCTGTTGGTTGATCCGACCTCGGAAACGACCATGATGGATATTGCACGGATACAGCTTGAAGTGGCGCGGCTGTTGAAAGTCAGCGTGGATGTATTAACGCCTAAGGCTTTGCCAGAAAAGTTTCGGGCGCAAGTTGTGGACGAAGCGGTTGCTATATGAGTAAGGTCGAAGTGCTGCGCGTCCGCGATTATCTGGGGCATATTCTTCAAGCCATAGCACCCATCCATCTTTATATCGAAGACATAGACGAAGTCGCGTTTTTGAACGATATAAAAACGCAGGATGCGGTCATCCGCAATTTTGAAATCATGGGTGAGGCGGCGCATAACATCGAGCGTTGTCACGCACAATTTGCCGCTGCTCATGCAGATGTGCCTTGGAATGTGGTTTACACGATGCGCAACCGCGTTTCACATGGCTACTTTCAAGTGGACTTGGAGCTTGTGTGGAAAACTATCCATACCGATTTATTGGAACTCCATTCCCAAATCCGCACGCTGCTCGCGCAGATCACAAAGGCAAGCAACTAACCTCATGGCAAAACCCAAAACCATTTATTCCTGCACCGAGTGCGGCGGGCAGACGCCCAAGTGGCAGGGGCAGTGCCCGCATTGCATGGAGTGGAACACGCTGATCGAGTCGGTGGCGGAAGCCCCGGTGAAAGGTGGCAACCGCTTCAGTGCTCTGGCGGCGAGCGGCAAAGTGCAGATGTTGTCCGAGGTGGAGGCGGCGGAAGTGCCGCGCACGCCGACCGGCATCGCTGAGTTCGACCGGGTGTTGGGCGGCGGGCTGGTGTCGGGCGCGGTGGTGCTGATAGGCGGCGATCCGGGCATCGGCAAATCCACCTTGCTGCTGCAAGTGCTGGCGCATCTGTCGCAACAACAAAACACCTTGTATGTGAGCGGCGAAGAATCCGCGCAACAGATCGCGTTGCGCGCTAAACGGCTGTCGCTGGATGCGCGCAGCCTGCGCTTGCTGCCGGAGATACAGCTGGAGAAGATTCAGGCCACCATCGCCGCCGATAAGCCTGACATCGTGGTGATCGACTCCATTCAGACTGTTTACTCCGATCAGCTCACTTCCGCGCCGGGTTCGGTCGCACAGGTGCGTGAGTGCGCGGCGCAACTCACGCGCATCGCCAAGAGCCAGAACATCACGATCATCCTGGTCGGGCACGTCACTAAGGAGGGCGCGCTGGCCGGGCCGCGCGTGCTGGAGCATATCGTCGATACCGTGCTGTATTTCGAGGGTGACACGCATTCCAGTTTCCGTCTGATACGCGCGTTCAAAAACCGCTTCGGTGCGGTCAATGAATTAGGCGTGTTCGCCATGACCGAGAAGGGCTTGCGCGAGGTGAGCAATCCCTCGGCGATGTTCCTCTCGCAACACGGCACGCAAGTGGCGGGTTCGTGTGTGATGGTCACCCAGGAAGGCACGCGCCCCTTGCTGGTGGAGATACAAGCCCTGCTCGACGAGGCGCATAGCCCGAACGTGAAACGCCTGTCGTTGGGGCTGGAGCAGAACCGTCTGGCGATGTTGCTGGCCGTGCTGCACCGTCATGCGGGCATCGCCTGCTATGACCAGGACGTGTTCATCAACGCGGTGGGCGGCGTGAAGATTACCGAGCCGGGCGCGGATCTCGCGGTCATCTTGGCGATGGTGTCCTCGCTGCGCAATAAACCGCTGCCGGAGAAGTTGGTGGTGTTCGGCGAAGTCGGGCTGGCGGGCGAGGTGCGCCCCGTGCAGCGCGGCCAGGAACGCCTGCGCGAGGCCGCCAAGCTGGGATTCACTCACGCCATCATTCCCAAGGCCAATGCGCCCAAGCACCCGATAGCAGGCATGGAGATCATTGCGGTGGACAGGGTGGAGCAAGCGGTGGACCGATTCCGCTAGCGAAGCAATTTTTGTTAATCGTAATGTGTGGGAGCGCAATTTATTGCGCGATTGCAAGCTAGACATCGCGCAATGAATTGCGCTCCCACATTTCTCATTCACGCGGGAATGACGGCGACAAGAAGTCCGCTTAAAATTTAATCACAACACAGCCGTTAGCATCACAGCGCAAGGCATTGCCTTTCGCTCCCCAGTCCCCCAACACCCAACGCACGCATGGTCTGCCATCGACGACATGCTCGTGACGGTCGGGTCGGTGGGTGTGGCCGTGGATCAGGCGGGGGTAGTGATACTGGCGCAGCAGATCGGCCACCGCACTGGCATTCACATCCATGATTTCCATGTTCTTGTGTTGCTTCTCGGTGTTGCTGCGGCTGCGTAATTGCTCGATATAAGCCTTGCGCGCGGCCAGAGGCTGGGCGAGAAAATCCTTTTGGAATGCCGGGTCATGCACGTGTTTGCGGAAAGTCTGGTAGTCCGCATCGTCGGTGCACAGCGTGTCGCCATGACTGAGCAAAGTCGGCGTGCCGTATAAATCAATGAGCGTGGGTTCGGCCAGCAGCTTGGCATGGCAGGCGGTGGCGAGCGCGTCACCCATGAGCAGATCGCGGTTGCCGTGCAGAATAAAAACCGCAGTGTGATGGTTCGCGAGACCGCGCAACATCGCGATGATTTCGGCATGGAAGGTGTCGTCACTGTCATCGTCGCCCGCCCAGTATTCGAACAAATCACCCAGGATATAGAGCCGCTCGGCATGTGGCGCGAACTCGCGGATAAAACGTTTGAACGCCGCCATGCTGTCGGGATGGTCGGTGCTCAGATGCAGATCGGAGATGAATAGGGTGTGGGACATTTAGGATTCGGGGTACAGGATGCAGGATTCAGGTAAAAGCGGTGCATCGTAAACTTAACCATTTGTGGGAGGCCGATTCATCGGGCGATAGCTGCACCAAGAACATCGCTCGATAAATCGAGCTCCCGCAATCTGAATTCTGAATCCTGCTTTACTTAACGACTTCCGCGCTGGTGATGATGACATCTTGTTGCGGCACGTCCTGCATGCCGCCACGGAAGCCGGTCTGCACTTTGCCGATGGCATCAACCACGTCTTTGCCCTCGATCACTTTGCCGAACACGCAATAGCCCCAGCCATCTTGTCCGGGGTAATCGAGGAAGCTGTTGTCTTTGGTGTTGATGAAGAATTGTGCGGTCGCGGAATGCGGGTCGCCGGTGCGCGCCATGGCGATGGTGTACTTGTCGTTCTTCAGCCCATTAGCGGCTTCGTTTTTGATGGGGGCATTGACCTTCTTTTGGTTCATGCCGGGTTCGAAGCCGCCGCCTTGAATCATGAAGTTAGGGATGACGCGATGGAAAATGGTGTTGGAATAAAAGCCCGCGTTCACGTAGTCGAGGAAGTTCTTGACGGTGTTGGGCGCTTTTGCCGCATCCAGTTGCAGCGTGATCACGCCGTGGTTGGTGTGGAGTTTGACCATGGTGGTTTTACCTTTATCGAGTGAGTAAGAAAGAGGGGAGATAGCGCACAGGGAGAACGCTAGCAACAGGGTGATGAGTTTTTTCATGCGGCACCTTCGTAGATGATTTTCCAATGATTGTCTTGCTTGATCCAGTACTGGCGTTTTTTCATGCGATTGGCCAGATTGCTGCTGGAATAATCCTGCTCAAAATTGACCACAACCATATCGGGTTGCTCCGGATAAGCGAAGATGCTGAGCCCGCTAAGACCGACTTTGACCCAGCTCTTGCCGGCGTTGACCGACTGCTTCTGTCGGGCCCAGGACGCGTAGTCCTGGTTGTCGCTGGAAAAGTTCGCCGAGTAATGTTTGAGATACGCGCCGGTATCCAGACTGCTCCAGTCTTTGCGCCATTGTTCGATCTCGGCGAGCAGAGCCACGCGCTGGCTGTCGTCCTGCGCGCCTTCCCAGTCCATGTGGTTGGTGATGATCACCGGCGTGATGCCGACTTGCAGATAGGGCGCGAGATTTTCCAGATTGTCGTTGGACAATACGACGCAGCCGTTGCTGGCGCGCGGCGCGCGGCTATAAGTGTTGCTGGGCGTGCCGTGCAGCCAGATTCCCTGGCCGGTGCGTTTGTTCTTGCGATCCCATTCGTTGGGGTAACTGAGCGGAAACGCGCCGCTGCCATACATGTCAGCCAGTTTGTTCCTGGGTAATTCCGCTTTGATGAAGTACACGCCGATCGGGGTGCGCTGATCGCCCGCCGACATTTTTTCCGTGCCGAGCTTGCCTATGGTCACGTAGTAATCGGCCAGATAGCGCGCCTGCCCGTTGATGTTCTGATACACATAGAGTGTGGAGCGGCTGGTGTCCACCACCAGCGCGTATTTTTGCGCCGCATCGAGTTGCCAGACAAAGCGCGGTGCGAGTTTGTGCTCGGGCTGCGGCTGCATGCGTTGCAAGCGCACGCGCGCTTCGTCGCGCAAGTCGTCGATCTTGCCGCGCGGCGCGTTGGCGACGTTGCCAAAGTTGTTGATCGCACCCGCCCGCGCCATCAGCAAGTCACCCTTGACCAGTTGCGCCAAACGGAAGTTGGGATAGTCGCGCAACAGGCTGTCCACCTCGTTCAGCGCCAAGTCCAGGCGGTTGCTGCCGATCGCTCGCAGGCTGTTGGTGAGTTGCACTTCGCTGCTTGGCGAGTCCGGTGCGGCATGAGCCGTGCCGGCCAGACAGCCCATGAACAAAGCAAAGATCAGGCGGGTGCGCATGGCTTACTTGGTGCGCTCTTCCTGTATCAGCCATTTGCCATCGGCTTTAACCAGCAGCAAGGTTTTGCGGCTGGAAGTATGCAAATGGCTGGCCTGATAAGACTGTTTAAAGTGCGCGGTGGCATGCGTGCTGTCGCTGAGTTTGACCGACACATCGCTCAGGTTCACATGGATGGTTTTGGGTTTGCTGATGCGCGCGCGGCGCGCTTCCACCCAGGCACTGTGGCTTTCGCCATCCGCGGGACGGAAATCATCCGCATACGCCGCCAGATATTTGCTGACATCCTTTGCCGCCCAGGCAGCCGCCCAGGCATGCACACTCTTCAACACGTCGCCGCTGTCGTCGCCGGCATTCTTCGATGTGCTACCGGCCACGGGGCTTTCGGTCGGGGTCACGGCGGATGGTGCGGGTGCGGTATTGCTGTTGACGGTGGCGGCATTGCCCGATGCGGCATTAGCCGTTGTTGCATTGCGATTGGCCGTTGCTTTGGGGCGCGCATTGCCGGAGAACAGATCCTGGATCATCGCCAGCTTGGTTTGCGTGGCCGTGTTGCTTTTATCCAGCTGCAGCGCGCGGTCATAGGCCTGGCTGGCCATCTTGGCGTAGATGTCGCCCAGATTCTCATGTGCCGTGGCATAGCTGGGGTGGGTGCGTATCGCCAGCTCCAGAGATTGTCTGGCCTTTTCGTATTGACCCTGGCCGGCATACAGCACGGCCAGGTTGTTGTAGGGTTCGGGCAAATCCGGGTAATCGACGGTGAGGTCCGAGAATATCTTGATCGCGTCGTTGGGCTTGCCCTGCTCGGTCAGGATGAGGCCTTTCAGGAAACGCCCCTGCGCGTCTTTGGGTTTGCCCGACAAGTAGTTGTTGACCTTATCCAAAGCGGCCTGTTGTTGGCCCTGCTTGAATAATTTATTGGCATCCTGCAAGTCGTCAGCATGGGCTGCGACACAAGTGACGAGCAAAACGCTGGCAAACAATACGGCATGGATACGGTTAAGCATATTCATCGGATATGGGTATTCCTGAAATGCGCAAACTTGCGCGGGTTTAAGTTAA
>JABEVF010000022.1 GCA_013043965.1 Gallionella sp.
GACTCTTAATCCGTTTGTCGCAGGTTCGATCCCCGCACGGCCCACCATATGGAACAAGGTCTACAGAGATGTAGGCCTTTTTTTATGGCGTGGCCGTAGCTAAATCGTAACCAATCATCACCGAATCTAACCGCGCCGCAGCGAGGGACGTTCACTGAAAGTTCAGGGCTGTCTATGAAAATGGGTAAAGCCCAAGCAAAGGTTTTGCTAAACATGCTGTTGTGCATGGTAAATTTTTTGTGATTAGGATAAGCTCAAGAACAGTCAAAATTCGGGAAAAATTCCATGCATTATACTGGGCAAGACATGCAGTGGCTGATCGGCAGCCTGTCGCGTATCTTCCGAGTCCCGTTTGACCCTCAACTCATTCGTCAGCAATTTCCACCACCATATTCCCGCACTGCGCTACTGAATGTACTGCAAGCCTTGGCGTTCAAGGTGGGTGAATTTCACCTAGACGACAAGAGTCTGTCTGCGTTTGAACAGATTCCGTTTCCAGCCGTCGCTTTTTTCAAAGAACAATCTCCCGCAGCGGCTATGACACCCGCAGCAAACGATGACGCATCGTCCGTAAATAATACGACTCCAACTGGCTCGGTACCACTGGATGAAGCCGAGCAAGTCCAGGCCCAAGAAGAGCCGTCCGCTCCACCATTGACCGCTCCAGTGCTGTTGATCAAGGCTGATGCAGAACGGGTGTTGTATTTCTGTGCCGGTTCAGAAACCCCAGATACGCTGCCACTGAACGAATTTTTTCAGCGGTTTCGCAGCGATATTTTGCTGGTTGCGCGTGTCGCCAAAAGTCCGACCGATCCGGCAGAGCAATCTAACGCGTCCGGTAATCAGGCAGCGAAGCCCCCGTTTGGATTTCGCTGGTTCATTCCCGAGCTGCTGAAGCACAAGCGCATTTGGCGCGATGTGCTGCTGGCTTCCCTGACGATCCAGATTATCGGTTTAGTTACGCCGTTGTTCACCCAGGTGATCATCGACAAAGTTGTGGTGCATCAGACACAAAGCACACTCATTGCCATCGCGGTTGGTCTCGTCATGTTCATGCTGTTTAGCAGTGCCATGACTTGGCTGCGCCAATACTTCGTGTTGCACACGGGTAATCGAATTGATGCGGTGCTCGGCAGTCACGTATTCAGCCACTTGCTGCATCTACCCGCACCTTACTTCGAGCAACGCCCGACCGGCACACTGGTGGCGCGGCTGCACGGCGTGGAGACGGTGCGCGAATTTATTTCCGGTGCGGCAGTCACCTTGTTGCTCGACTTTCCGTTCCTGCTCATTTTCCTGGCGGTGATGTTCTGGTATAGCTGGCAACTCAGCTTGATCGCCTTGTTGTTAATGTCGCTGATCACGCTCGCCAGCTTCTTGGTGACACCGGTATTTCGCGAGAAGCTCAATGAGCAGTTCATGTTGGGTGCCAAGAACCAAGCCTTCGTCACCGAATACGTCGCGGGAATGGAAACCGTCAAATCGTTGCAAATGGAACCGGTGTTGGTGCAAAAATACGGCGACAACCTCGCGCAATATCTGGCCGCAGGCTTCGCCACCAAACAGCTTTCCAATTCCTTCAACGTCGTGGTTAACGGGCTGGAACAGATCATGACGCTCTCCATCCTCGTGGTGGGAGCGATGCTGGTGATGAAGAACGACGGCTTTACGATCGGTATGCTGGTCGCGTTCCAGATGTTCGCCGGGCGCATGAGTCAACCGATGCTGCGTCTGGCCGGCCTGTGGCAGGAATTTCAGCAGGCCAACATCGCCGTGAAACGCCTGGGCGACCTGATGGATACGCCGACTGAACCGCATACGCTCATTCCGGCGCGTGCGCAGAGCGGAGCGGCAGGATGCGTCGAACTCAAAGATGTCAGCTTTCGTTACAGCGACAAGCATCCCTACCTGTACCGCAATCTTAGCCTCACGTTGAAAGCGGGCAAGCTCAGTGTGCTGATGGGGCCATCAGGATGTGGCAAGAGTACGCTGGCCAAAATGTTGCAAGGCTTCTATTGGCCGACCGATGGCAGCATTTTTCTGGACGGTTACGATTTGCGTCATCTGGCAGCCAATGAATTGCGTGCCAACTTTGGTGTCGTGCCGCAGGAAACGCGGCTGTTCTCCGGCACTATTTACGACAATCTGCAACTCGCCAATCCGCATGCGGGTTTCGAGGAGATCGTGCAGGCGTGCAAGATGGCCGAGATCCACAGTGTCATCGAACAACTGCCACAGGGCTACCAAACACTAGTGGGCGAGAATGGGGTCGGTCTGTCCGGTGGACAAAAGCAGCGCATCGCCATTGCACGCGCGTTGCTAAAACGTCCTCGTGTGCTCATCTTTGATGAAGCGGTGAGCAACCTCGACCAAGCTACCGCCGAACTCTTTGCTAACACGATCAACAAGCTCAAAGGCAAAGTGACCATGCTATTCATCACGCACCAATTACCCAAAGCATTGCAGGTCGACGAAGTGCTTAAATTCGGCAATCAAGAAGCGGCGACTCATATCGCGCAACCGATAGGATCGCCCCCATTGGTTGTATAAACGGTTGTGGATGCGACCTAACAATTACCAGGCGATTAGTTTGACCAGAAATTCAAGGGATCAACATGACACAGCCAAAAAAAGTAGCTGGCAAGCGGCGTTTTACCAGCGTTGATCCGCAAGACTTTA
>JABEVF010000023.1 GCA_013043965.1 Gallionella sp.
ATCTAGAATTCAAATCGTGGACACCCATGAATCTCTTGAAACCCTTATCAATGTTGACGTTGCCGCCGGCGCGTCTCAATTTAACCGGACACTAGTGATCGCCCTTAGACAATCAGCACAAAGGAAGCTACTAATTATTTTGCGGATGCTCCGCCAAATAGCTTGCTATCGAGACAGTCGCTTGGCTCAGCTTGTTTGCCATGGTTTCAATCAACATCGGATACTCTCGGGTATTCCTCTCATTGAGGGCCAGCTCAACTTGATTGGCCGATTCTGCCAAGGCAGCCGCACCAACGGTTGCCGCGACTCCCTTCAGAGAATGGGCCAGACGTTCTGCGGTCGCTCGGTCATTGTCAGCGAGCGCGTCCTGTATTGACCGCACCGCATGGCCCTGGCTGGGAATGAATTGGGCAAGCATAGACAGGTAGAGCTCCCTATCTCCCATTCTAGCCATCGCATATTCTGGGTCAAAGATGGCTGGTGCATCGTTTCTCTGCACAACCTCTGCTGCAACTTGTCTCGGGGGTGTCTCGTTGCGTCGAGTCCAGCTGGCCAGTGTGGCATACATCGCCTGATAGTGCAGCGGTTTGGAAATATAGTCATTCATGCCCGCAGCCAGACAGGTCTCACGATCGCCTTTCATGGCATTGGCAGTCATGGCGATAATAGGCAGAGTGGCTAGTGCCGGATTCTTTCTGATTTGGCGCGTGGCCTCCAGTCCATCCATTTGTGGCATCTGCATATCCATTAAAACTGCATCGAAGCTTTCTCGTTGCAGCGCCTGCAGTGCCTCGACCCCGTCGTCGGCGATGCCGACTTTTATACCGACGCGCACCAACAAGGCGTTAGCCAGCTGCTGATTGAACTTATTGTCTTCCACCAACAACACATGCAAACCGGCCAGGTCAGCATATGTCGTCGTCGCGGGAGTGAGCAATTTGCGCTGTTCTGAAATGCAGGCCGTGATTGCGTCACACAATCCAACTGGGGTGACCGGTTTGTTAATCACGGCATCCAGCAGTCTGACCTTCCCAGACACATCGACAGTCTCTGCGTGTTTATGGTTGGAGAGATAAATGACTTTAGGCCTGTGGAGCAGTGGTAACTCTTGTTTGATACGCTTTGCCAGTTCCAGTCCGCTCATGCCCTGCAAGCTCCAATCCAATACCACACAACTGAACGGCAGGCCCCTGGCATCGGCATCTTCAATCGCAGCTAATCCTTCAAGGCTGTTTGAGGCCGATAACGCTTCGATGCCAAATGCTTTAAGGTAGGACAGCACTAAACCGCGCGCACTGTCATTGTCATCCACCACCAATACCCTGCGCCCGGTAAAGTCCAGGACATCACTGAGTTCATCGGGTAAAAAGGTGAAGGGAATGTCAAATATGAAAACACTACCTTTCCCCAGCGTACTTTCCACCCATATTCTTCCGCCCATCATTTCCACGAGACGTTTAGATATCGCCAAGCCCAATCCGGTGCCGCCGTATTTTCGCGTGGTGGAAACATCAGCCTGGCTGAAAGATTGGAAGAGCTTTCCGATTTGCTCGTCAGTCATGCCGATACCGGTATCACTCACTGAAAAACGCAACATAACCTGTCCGTAGATCTCGCCCTGGCTGGGAATCTGGCTCACCATTTTGATGCTAAGTGCAACTTCACCTGCTTCGGTGAACTTGATGGCGTTGTTGGCAAGATTGTTCAGCACCTGTCCCAAGCGCAAGGAATCACCCACCAAAAACTGCGGGATACCGTATTCTTCATCGATCAACAGCTCCAAGTTTTTTTCTTCCGCGCTGATACTGATCACGGCGGTTACACCTTCTAATACGACATCCAGCTTGAAGGGTGCTTTCTCTATATCCAGCTTGCCCGACTCTATCTTGGAAAAATCCAGAATGTCATTAATGATACCCAGCAGCGAATTTGCGGAAAGAAAGACCTTCTCCAGGTAATCCTCTTGCACGGGGGTAAGTTTGGTTTCCAGGCACAGCTGCGTGAACCCTATGATGGCGTTCATCGGAGTACGTATTTCGTGGCTCATGTTGGCGAGGAAATAGCTTTTGGCTTGGCTAGCCAATTCCGCGTCATGCCTGGCGGCAATAAGTGCCTGCTGGTTGCGTTTGCGCCGTGTGATGTCGCGCACCATGCAGGTAAAATGGCACTGTCCGCCCAGCTTCAGCTCACTCACTGCCACTTCCAGCGGAAAGGTATCCCCATTTTTGTGCCGCCCGGCGATTTCGCGTTCGCCTCCTCCAACACTGTGATCTTTGCTCACTCGTAACAGATGATCATCCAGCAAATTCGGCATCAACATGCTGATGTTTTGTCCTATGACCTCGTCGGATGAATAACCGAAAATACGTTCCGCGTTAGCGGAAAACTCTTCGATGATACCGCTCTCGCTGAAAGAAATAATACCGTCTGCGATGGTATGAAGTATTGCATAGATGCGCGCTTCGGAATCGCGCAAAGCCATCTGCTTGGCGTATTCTGCGGCAGCGATGCTTAGATCCTGCTCGGACTTTAGTCGGGAGTAGCGCATTTTGGTGAAATACCAGCAACTAACAAATAGCAGCAACAGCATTCCCATCGAATAGAGTGTGACAGACCTCGTTACCTTTGAATTCAGCTCCCAAATTTTTTTGCTCGGAACATATGAAACTATTTTCCAAAAATATTTTTCGGGGGCGACACTGGTTCGTGCCTGCCCCTTGTTATCCGTCGGCGTGTTAAGCGGGTAGACGGTTCCGAAGCTCCATATTCCGCTGTCGTCCTCGAACTGGCCGTGCTCGTTTGCTGCAATTATTTTCCACACAGCAGGAAATAAACTATCAAGCGTCTTGGGCTTGTCAAACATGAATCCCCACGCATCGTCTTGGCTGTCACTCTTCAACCAATAGCCATCGCTATTTAGCAGCATGTTTTGGCTCTTATAAATATTATTGCTGACACCTATCTTAGCCAAGAGATCGTTTGCGGAAACGGTTACTACCAACACCCCGAGACGGTGCGCATGGACATCAAAAATTGGCGCGGCGACGCGAATGATAGGACGGTATGGAATGATGATTTTCTTGTTCTCGATCTCAAGCTGCATCGGGGATACATATACCTTGCCAGGATCCAGCGCGATACTCGCAGCGAAGTAAAAACGGTCACTTTTGTTCTCCAGCTTGTGTGGGTCCGTGATTCTGATATGTCCGTCAATATTATTTATTTTCAAGACCTCATTGCCATTTTCGTTTATCCAGCGCAACTTGAAATAAGTCGGATGCGTCGAACAGAACAGAACAAAATTCCTTTGCAGGTTTCTCATGTTGGCTCTGGTGATTTTCCTTTCCGCCGTCAATTCAGAGATGGTTGCAAGGTAAAGCACATCCTGGACAGTGCTATCCAGAGAGCGTTCGATTGCACGTCCTCCTGATACCACGTTAAGCGAGCCATCCGCTTTTAGAATGGCTTTTTGGTCATCAATTGCCTGATTGAAAAAGTAGGCAGCTGCCAGAATAACCAGGAGCGCCAGAGGGATGAACAGAGTGAGGAAGCTTTGCCGAAACTGATTGGGCATGTGATACCTTTCACGGGACTTTCCAAACACTTTCCCGCCACCTTGGTTTATTGGCTGACCCAATAACTGATGCTAACGTCAATTTAAATCAGCGTGTGGCAAATTGGTTGCCACCCCACATAAAATCTTTTAGTTGCTGCAATTCTGCCGATTTCTCACCGGAATTTTCCAGCAGTTTAGTGTTCTGATGCCGTAAATAGTCCTGCGTGAATTTGATCTTTAGGTGTGTCCTGACCCGTGCAACGACGATAGGCGCGCTGATGGGCTTGTGAATAAAATCCGATGCACCAACGGAAAACCCCAGTTCTTCATCTTTGATTTCATTTTTTGCGGTTATGAAAATCACCGGCACATGCATTGTCGCTGCGTCGCTCTTTAAACGACGGCACACTTCAAATCCATCCATAATTGGCATCATAACGTCGATCAGGATCAAATCGGGGGGAGCGGCGAAGGCAAGCTCCAGTGCTTCTGGGCCATTACTGGCTTTTTGGATGTTATAGTATTTGTTCAGAACCCCATCCAGCAAACTCAAATTGAATGGCTCATCATCTACCACCAATACAGTTGGATGTTCAGAAGAAATTGACATGACCTCTCCTTTGCTCGATTGTTCATTAAGGGTGATTGAGCAGGTTTTTAGTCGCTTCCAAGCTGGGTGACCGACCTGGCGCATTATTCAAAACGACATCGCATCCTGTTTGCCCGAGCAATCTTGCCCGACACTACCAGTAATTACAACTGCGTTCTGAATTACCTATGCACCAAAACATACCAAAAC
Source organism: Gallionella sp. (assembly GCA_013043965.1). Taxonomy (GTDB): domain Bacteria; phylum Pseudomonadota; class Gammaproteobacteria; order Burkholderiales; family Gallionellaceae; genus Gallionella. The sequence goes on from JABEVF010000023.1 coordinate 4,356, forward strand.
AATATATTTGCACGGTTTCATTGCAATGGCTCAAATAAATCTAATCTTATGATTGTGCGGTGATCAGCTCGGCACAGCGTACCCCGCTGAAGATTGCTCCCTCCAGGGTGGCCGGGTAATCGCCCGTAGTATAGTCGCCCGCCAGCAATAAACGGGGTAAGGCGGTTTGTTGCGATGGACGCGAGAGATTCGGTGAGCAGCAGAAAGTAGCACGCTTCTCGGCAATGACTTTAAACCAATGCGGAGTATCGGTGATGCCGAATTCTTCGCGCAGTTCCGCCATGACTTTGTGTGCCAACTTGTCTTGTGAACATTCCTGATGGCGGCCTTCCGCGCTGATGACGGATGCGATCAGGCCGTGCTGCCCTGCGATCTGCCCTTTGTCGAATAGCCATTGGCTGACACGTTGATACAGGCCCAGCATAGGACAGGGCAGGCGGACGCTTGCGGGATATTGCAGATACACGGTGTAGATCGGCTGATGTTCCAGCGCATCGATTTGAGCCACGCTGTGATCGAGTGCTGCGATGGGGCGCAACAGTTTGGCCGCTGCCTCGGGCGGCGCAGCGCAGATGACATGGCGGTAGCGATGCGTGTCTTGCGCCGTAGCCAGCTCAATACCATCATCGCGCACCTCGATTTTTTCCACGCCCGTCGAAAGCAAAACTTGCCCGCCATACTGTTCCACAAAATGCGCCGCGCGTTGCGGGAACAGCGCGGTGAAGTCGATACGCGGCAGCAGCATGTCGCTATCCGCACGAGTCTGATTCAGCGAGTCACGCAGCACGTTCAGCAGAACTTGGGCAGAAGCCTTATGGATAGGCGTGTTCAAGGCAGCGATGCACAGCGGCTCCCACAGTTTGAGTGCCAGATCAGCATCTTGGTCGTGCAAGACGAGCAATGCGCTGACTGTCATGTCGTACGACAAACGGAAATTCATACGACGCAGCTTGAACATGAAACCTGCGGCCTTGAGGCGTTCGCGCCATGTCAACCCCCCGGCCCCGAGCAGCGCGATCAGCAAGTGCAGCGGGGCGGGCAGGTGTGGAGCTTTGAGAGAGAACTGGTCATGCAGATCAAGTTGCAGCGGCAAGCGCAAAAAGTCCTGTCCAATATCGCCGCCGACCAGCTCGATGAGGCGCAAGGTCTCGCGGTAGCAACCGAGCAATAAATGTTGTCCGTTGTCCAACTGTGTGTCGTGATATCCAACACCCCGTGCCCGGCCACCAAGTTGCTTGGCGCTCTCGAACACGGTGACCGTAATGCCTTGCTTGGCCAGTTCCACCGCCGCCGCCATGCCCGCGTAGCCCCCGCCGATCACGGCGACACAGCCTCCATCCGCCGCGCAAATTGCCTGCTTACCCTGCGGCGAATGAGGAGGGCTGACTCCCTCACTGACGAGGAAGGGGCTGGGAGGGTCTAGTTCTTGAGCCAAGTCTTGAACGCCAGCCAGAGTTTGCGTATCGGCGTGAGCGAGACGCGCTCTTTCAACACGTGGCAACCGCTGGCGATGACCTCGGCCAACGTGGCGCGATAGATGGCCGCCATGATGAGTCCGGTGCGCTGGGTCTTTCTATCCTGATCCGGCAGCAGTGCCAGAGCCTGATCGTAAAAGCGTTCGGCGCGTGCTATCTGGAAGGTCATCAGTTGGTGAAAATTCTCGGTTTCGCGCGCGTTGAGGATGTCCGCTGCGGTCACGCCGAACTGCTGCATCTCGTCCATGGGCAGATAAATGCGGTTGCGCCGCGCGTCTTCGCCGACATCGCGGATGATGTTGGTGAGCTGGAAAGCGATGCCCAGATCGTGCGCATACTTCAAGGTCTGGCGATTGGTGTAGCCGAATATCTCCACGCTCAACAGACCGACCACCGAGGCGACGCGATAGCAATACAGTTGCAGCGATTTGAAATCGGCATAGCGCGGCTGGTCCAGATCCATCTCCATGCCGTCGATGATCTCCAGCAGATGTTCCTGCGCCATATTGAATTGCTTGACCACGGGAACCAGTGCGATGGCGACCGGATGCAGCGGGAGGGTGACAGCGGAGCTGTCGGGTACACCCCGGCGTACTCCTTGCGGGTGCTGCGGATGCCCCGCGTAGATCTCCGCCACTTGTCCGCGCCACCAGTTCAGCGTGGTGCGCGCGACCTGCTCATCCGAACATTCATCCACCACATCGTCCACCTCGCGGCAGAAGGCATACAACGCCACGATAGCGCGGCGTTTATCGGGCGGCAAAAATAGGAAGCTGTAGTAGAAACTCGAACCGCTGGCAGCGGCTTTGTCCTGGCAGTATTGGTCTGGAGTCATAAGTCTTAATCAGCCACAGAGTTCACAGAGAGAAATCATTGCTTGATGCTGCCGCGCTTTTCTCGGTGTTCTCTGTGGCAAAAAATTATCAAAAATTGAACGGTACACTTCGGCTAAACATGATAACCCAGTCGAACGGGCGCAACACCGGGCGTTTATTGAACACGTCGTAATCAACGGCTTCGATTTTGGCGAGGATGCGCAAGCCACCCTGAATAATCATGCGCATCTCCAGACCGATGCGTCCGGTGAGGATGCTGCCCAGCGGCGCGCCTTGCAGCATCAGGCTACGGGCACGATCCACCTGGAAACTCATCAACGCGCGCCAAGCATCGTCACAGATTTTTTGCGTGATGTGATTTTCGCCTACGCCGAATTTCTCCATCTCATCCAGCGGCAGATAGATGCGCGCAATCGCGTCGTCTTTTGCCACGTCCTGCCAAAAATTGATGAGCTGCAATGCGGTGCATATCGCATCGGAATAGGCGAGATTGACCAGCGTGGCTTCCTCGTAGAGATGAAGCAACAGCGTGCCGACGGGATTGGCGGAACGGCGGCAGTAGTCCAGCAACTCGTCATAGTCGGCGTAACGTTTTTGCACCACGTCCTGCGCGAACGCATCGAGCAGATCGTAGAACGGCTGCATGGGCAATTCATGTTGCGCGATTTCGGCCGCCAGATTTTGGAACAGCGGGGTGAGCGGGGTCGCCTGCGCGGCGATGCGCGCCAACTCGGCACGGAATTCCTCCAGCTTGCTTAAGCGTTCTTCGTTGCTAGCCTCGCCTTCATCGGCGATGTCATCCGCCTCACGGGCAAAGTGGTAGATCGCCGCCACCGGCTTGCGCAGCCGGCGCGGCATGAGGATGGAGGCAACGGGGAAGTTTTCGTAGTGATCGACAGGCATTAAATTATCAGGCAATCAACGTGCGGAGCTTAGTCATCCAACCTCTGAAATGTAGACATTCCTGCTCCATCGTACTCAATGTTATTTTTTCTGCGGCGAGTGGCCCATGCCGCGTTTTTTTGTAGCTTGGTTGAAGGATGTATTCAAGACGTTTAGAGGGTTTGGTTTCGTAACTATCGTTTATATGCTCTGGGGTATTGAAAGCTGCGCGTACAGCTTTTAGATTTGATAATTGATGCTTCCAAGAAGGCTCAGTGAGAGAAAGTGCATCTACGTCGGAAAATAGCAGTCCTTCAAACTCATAGGGTTGAATATGCGGAATGAATCGTTCGGGGCGGCATGCAACATACTCTACAATTGCTTGATGCAGCGCAGTTTCCAACCGTTCCGTGCGGATATATACATCAATGAGGTTAGGCACTGCGGAGAAGTCAGGAAATGTGGTATCCAAACCGTATAAATCTAGAAACGTGGTTAAAAAAACATCAGGTTTTTGGCGCAATGTATTTCTTGCATTAAATTTTAGACGGTCAAAATTAATTGCGCCGCCTTTAGCATCTTGGGATGTATTTAATGTTTGTGGTTTCAAAAATATATGCTGTGAACGCAATGAAGGCGCGATTACCCGCTTGATGAATTGCTCTTCTGTTTGCCCTTCAGTGAATACGATGACCTCAATCAATTAAGGTCTTCCCCCCAGAATGTTGCGCTTCCATAATTCACCCATGGCGTACTTTTCCATCCAGCCAGAGAGTTCATCTTCAGTAAAACGTTTGAATGTGGATGCATCGTTTTCCTGATCTACGACAATAACGTCTTGAGAGCTGAGTTCATTGACCAACTCAACAGATTGAGTAGAAACAATCAACTGTCGCTGTTCAGAAACCTGTTTGAAAATGTCACCAAGAACCGAAATCGCGTAGGGATGTAATCCCAACTCCGGTTCGTCGATGAGAATGGTGTCTGGGAGTAGCAGTGTAGGCTGTAACAACAAAGTAGCGAGGCAAATAAATCGCAATGTGCCATCTGACAAATGCAATGCCTTGAAAGGTGTGTCTGGCTTACCTTTTTGCGTCCATTCCAATTCAATATATTCGGCATCTGGGCGATGAATAAAATCACTAAAAAATGGAGCAACCAAACGAATGGTGTCTACGATGCGCTGGTAATGTTCGGCATACTTTCCATTCAACATGCGCAAGTAAGCGGCCAAGTTGGCAGCATCAATTTTTAGGCGCAAATTATCGTTCGTCGGATGTTTTTGCTTTACACGGGCTTTTTCACCTGTGTCGTGAAAGTGGTAGACACGCCAGTTTGTTACTGATGGTTTTACATAGGGGGAATAAGGGTCGGATGCCGACTTTAGTTTAGATTCATCATGACCTGTTCCGAGAACTGCACTTTTGCTTCCAGGGTAAAACATACCACCAAACCAACTAACTTCTTGAGAGAAGATGAGACGATTGTCATTGGTTGGAATTAAGTCAAATTTGTAACCATTCCGATCAAAATAAAATTCAGCGTGAAGCTTGTCGCTTGTGTTGCGCCCGAAGTGGAGTAACGCATCTGGTCCACCTTGGGTTTGCACATACACTTGTAACTGCTGTTCAACCATTTCGTTCAGCAGGCGAAACAGCCCGATGAAATTACTTTTTCCCGCACCATTGGCACCAATCAAGACATTCAAATTCGTGAGCGGAAAATTCCGTAGCTCACGGATTGATTTGTAGCCAGTGACGGTGAGTGATTTAACGCCAGACATTTGTTATTTCTCGCATTTTAACGTAGGCAGTTTAACTCAATAAATCGTTGCGATGCAGCATGAATACGAACTGATCGCCCGCCGTGACATCCAGCCAGGTAAAGGGCAGCTTGGGATATTCGGCTTCGAGCAGGTCGCGGTTGTGGCCGATCTCGACGATGAGGATGCCGTTGTCGGTGAGGTGCTGTGCCGCGTGTTTGAGAATGACGCGGGTGGCATCCAGGCCATCCTCGCCGCTGCCCAACGCGAGTGGAGGTTCGTGCAGATATTCCTGCGGCAGGGCGGCGACGGATGGCGCATCCACATAAGGCGGGTTGCTGATGATCAGGTCGTATTTGTTGTTACCTAGTTTGCTGAACAAGTCCGACTGGACCAATCGCACACGATCCTGCAATTCATAATCTTCGACATTGTGCTGCGCCACAGCCAGCGCGTCTGGCGACAGGTCGACCGCGTCGACTCGTGCATGCGGAAACTCGTGCGCGGCAAGGATGGCGAGGCAGCCGCTGCCGGTGCACATGTCCAGGACGCTGCCCACCGCTTCCGGCTCCGCGATCCACGGGCTGAGCCGGGTACGCAATAGTTCCGCGATGAAGGAGCGTGGCACGATGACGCGTTCATCCACATAAAAACTGAATTCCCCCAGAAAGGCTTCGCGGGTCAGATAGGCGGCGGGGATACGTTCCTGCACGCGGCGTTCAATGATGTTCAACACCTCGGCGCGCTCGCGCTCGGTGAGACGCGCATCGAGAAAGGGTTCCAGCCTGTCTAGGGGCAAATGCAAGGTGTGCAAGACCAGATAGACCGCTTCGTCATACGCATCGCTGCTGCCGTGGCCGAAGAACAACCCGGCCTGATGAAAACGGCTCACCGCGAAACGCAAATAATCACGCACGCTGTGCAGATCTTGTGCGGCCTGAGAAAAATGTGCAGTCATGCTTTATTCAGGTTTGATGTTTTTGTTGGCATCGTCAGCCAACTGTTTAGCTTTTGCCGCATCGCTATATTTGTGTTTATGGATGTCGTAGCGCAACAGACCGATGAAAACGATCATGGCGCAGGCAAGAACAAGTATCAGTGTCATCATTTTGTCACCAGCAAATTTTCCAAAGTGAGTTGGTAAGTTCGTTTCAACGGCTCGATGTCCGCCACGCCCACGCATTCATTGAGTTTGTGTATGGTGGCATTGAGAGGCCCGAATTCGATCACTTGAGGGCAGATGTCGGCGATGAAGCGGCCGTCCGATGTGCCGCCGCTGGTGGACAGCTCTGGCGTGATGCCGTAAGCCTGCTCGATTGCTTTGCTGATTGCTACGACCAGGCTGCCTTTGGCGGTCAGATAAGGTTTTCCGGAGAGCTCCCACTTCAAATCATATTCCACGCCGTGTTTATCCAGGATTGCGTGCACTTTATCCTGCAACTGTTGGGCTGTGCTGGCGGTGGAAAAGCGGAAGTTGAACAATATCTCCGCCGTGCCCGGCACCACATTGGTCGCGCCCGTGCCGCTGTTCATGTTGGAGATTTGCCATGAGGTCGGCGGAAAATATTTGTTGCCCTGATCCCAAGTGGTTGCGGCCAATTCCGCGATCGCGGGGGCGACCATGTGGATGGGGTTCTTCACCAGATGCGGATAGGCGATGTGGCCCTGTATGCCATTCACCGTGAGCGTGCCGTTGAGCGAACCGCGGCGACCATTCTTGATCATGTCGCCGACTGATTTATTGGAGGTCGGTTCGCCCACGATACAAAAATCTATCGTCTCGCCGCGTGCCTTGAGTGCATCCACCACGCGTACCGTGCCATCCACTGCCACGCCTTCTTCATCGGAAGTGATGAGTAGCGCGATGGAACCGTTATGTTGCGGATGATCGGCGAGGAAGGCTTCGATGGCGGTGATGAAAGCGGCTATCGAGGTCTTCATGTCCGCCGCACCGCGACCGTACAGCATGCCATCGCGGATAGTCGGCTCGAACGGCGGGCTGAACCACGATGCTGGCGGGCCGCTAGGCACGACATCGGTGTGTCCGGCGAATACCACAACCGGGTTGCTTGTCCCGCGTCGCGCCCACAGATTGTCGACGTTGCCGAAACGCATGCGTTCTATGGTAAAGCCCAGCTTGCCCAGACGTTCGATGAGGATGTCCTGGCAGCCCGCATCTTCGGGCGTGAGGGAACGGCGTGCAATGAGGGCTTTGGCGAGTTCTAAAGTATCTGACATAGTGGTATTTAAAGATTAAAGATTTTTGTGTAAGCGGCTTCATCAAAACCGATGTGCAGTAATAGCCCGTCGTGTTCCAGCAGCGGGCGTTTGATCACACTGGTCTTTTCCAGCATCAAAGCCAGCGCGCTGGCGTTATCCGAAACTTGTTGTTTGCGCTCATCGGGCAGGCCGCGCCAAGTTAAACCGCTGCGGTTGATGAGCTTGCTCCATTCGCTTTGCTCCAGCCATCGTCGCGCGGTTTCGGCAGTCAAACCGTGTTTTTTGAAGTCATGGAACTCAACGCTGAGGTCGTGTCTAGCCAGCCAGTCGCGGGCTTTCTTGACCGTGTTGCAATTGGGGATGCCGTACAACCTCATTATTTTTTCTTGTCCAAGTCAAAGCGTATGTCGCTGAAATCGGCCTCGGGCTTGATATCTTGTTGGCCGATCTGGCTGGGATCAAACAACGGCACTTTCATGGTGCTGCGCCCGGAAAATTCAATCAGACTGGATAAATTACTGGAGGAATCGGCATGGCGCATGCCTTCTTCCTTGGTAATCTTCCCCGATTTGATGAGTTTGTAAAGTGCCTGCTCAAAGGTTTGCGAGCCCGCAGAAACGCTCTTCTCGATCGCATCGCGGATCTTCTCGATCTCGTCGTTCTTGATCAAATCGCCGATCAGGGAAGTCTTGAGCAATATCTCGACAGCGGGAATCAGCTTGCCATCCACACCGCGCACCAAGCGCTGCGAGACCACGGCGCGCAGGCACATCGACAGATCGGACAACACGCTCATGCGCGACTCATAGGGAAAAAAGTTCACGATGCGGTTCAGCGCGTGGTAGCTGTTGTTGGCGTGCAAGGTGGTCAGACACAAGTGGCCGGTCTGCGCGAATATCAGAGCGTGTTTCAGCGTTTCCCGGTCGCGCACTTCACCTATCATCAATACATCCGGTGCTTCGCGCATACCGCTGGACAAAGCATGGTCGTAAGACAACGTATCGGTACCGATCTCACGCTGGTTCACGATGGATTTCTCATGCCGGAATATATATTCGACCGGGTCTTCGATGGTCAAAATATGGCCGCTGGTGATGCTGTTCCGATGTTCTATCATCGCCGCGAGCGTGGTTGATTTTCCGGATCCTGTCGCGCCCACCACCAGCACCAGGCCGCGTTTCTCCATGATCAGCTCTTTGAGAATTTCAGGCAGGTTCAGGTTTTCGACCTTATTGATCTTGCCCTTGACAAAGCGGATCACGATAGCGACATCGCCGCGTTGGCGAAACACGTTCACGCGGAAATTGCCCACGCCTGCCTCGCGGAACGAAAAGTTCATTTCCATTTGCAGCTCGAACTCATCGATCTGGCTGGGGGTCATCAACTCGTAAGCGATCTGCTTGGTCATCTCGCCGTCCAGGATTTGCGAGTTGACCGGCATGGCCGTGCCTTCTATTTTGATATTGACCGGCGCACCTACCGAAAAGAACAGGTCCGATGCTTGCTTGTCGGCGGCGAGTTGCAGCAATGGTGTGACGATCATGAAGTTCTCCTAACGGCAGGATTGAGGATTGGGGAGCGAAGATCGTGCGCAGAGCGGTGCATCGGGTTTTACTCGATCCTCAATCCACGCTCCTCAATCCTAATTAGATTCCGCGCAACAACTCGTTGATACCGACTTTACTCAACGTCTTGGCATCTACCTTCTTCACGATCACCGCACAGTACAAACTGTATTTCCCATCTTTGGAAGGCAGGCTGCCGCTGACCACGACCGAGCCTGCCGGTACCCGACCATACATGACTTCGCCGGTTTCGCGGTCATAAATCTTGGTGCTTTGGCCGATGAACACACCCATCGAAATCACCACGTTGTCCTCCAGGATCACGCCTTCGACGATCTCGGAACGCGCACCGACGAAACAGTTGTCGCCGATGATAGTCGGGTTGGCTTGCACCGGCTCCAATACCCCTCCGATCCCCACGCCTCCGGAAAGATGCACGTTCTTGCCGATCTGCGCACACGAGCCCACGGTCGCCCAGGTGTCCACCATCGTGCCTTCATCGACATACGCGCCGATGTTCACATAAGACGGCATCAGCACCACGTTCTTGCCGATGAACGCGCCACGGCGGGCAGCTGCCGGAGGAACCACGCGGAAACCGCCTTCGCGGAAATCGCGGCTATTGTAGTCGGCGAATTTGGACGGCACTTTGTCGTAGTAATTGGTGAAGCCGCCTTTGATAAAAGCGTTGTCCTCCAGACGGAAGGACAGCAGCACGGCTTTTTTCAACCATTGGTGCGTGACCCACTCGCCATCGATTTTTTCTGCAACCCGCAACGACCCGCTATCCAGCTGGATAATGACGTTATCCACTGCTTCTTTGAGTTGCGCGTCGGCATTGCGGGGGGTGATGTCGGCGCGACGCTCAAAAGCAGCATCGATGATTTTTTGTAATTGATCCATGATGGGTTCCTGTTAAATGTAAAGTTGGTAGACGTAAGACGTAAGTTAAAAACCGCACGGCGGAAAAAACCAACTAATAACTTACGTCTTAAGTCTTAAGTCTAAACTTTATGACTGAATTCGGCGATGCGTTGTGCGGCTTCCACGGTCTCTGCGGTGTTCGCGACCAGTGCCATACGCACAAAATTCTCTCCCGGATTCACGCCTTGCGCGCTGCGTGCCAGATAGCTGCCCGGCAAAACGGTCACATTATAATCGCGATATAAAGCTTGCGCGAAGGCGGTATCGGCGATCGGTGTGCGTATCCACAAATAAAAACCCGCGTCCGGCATGACCACGGGCAGCACCGGTTTCAGGATGGCGACGACGCGCGCGAATTTTTCGCCATACAAACGGCGATTTTCGATGACGTGATCCTCATCGTTCCATGCCGCGATGCTGGCGGCCTGTACGGCAGGGTTCATCGCCGAGCCGTGATAGGTGCGGTACAGCGCGAACTTCGCGATGATCTTGGCATCGCCCGCGACGAAGCCGGAACGCATGCCTGGCACGTTGGAACGCTTCGACAGGCTGGAAAACATCACCAGATTCTTGTAATCGCTGCGCCCCAGCAGATGGGCGGCTTGCAGCGCGCCCAGCGGTTTGTCATCATTGAAATAGATCTCCGAATAACACTCGTCAGACGCGATCACAAAACCATAGCGGTCTGACATTGCAAACAAATTCTCCCACTGATCAAGAGACATCACGCTGCCGCTGGGATTGCCCGGCGAGCAGACGTAGACCAGCTGCGCGCGCTGCCAAACGGCTGCCGGCAGTTGACCGAAGTTCAGCGCGAAATAATCTTCCGGCAAGGTGTTCAAAAAATAGGGCGTGGCACCCGCCAAAAAAGCCGCGCCTTCGTATATCTGATAGAAAGGATTGGGGCAGACCACCACGGGGGCGTTTTTGGTGCGCTCGATTACCGTTTGGGCGAAGGCGAACAAGGCTTCTCGGCTACCGTTCACCGGCAACACCTGGGTCTGGGCATCAGGTGCGGGGATCTCGTAACGCCTGGCCAGCCATTGCGCAATCGTGCCACGCAACGCGTCCGAACCTGCCGTTGTGGGATAATTCGCCAGCCCGCCCAGCCCGGCCGCCAGCGCGTCCTCGATAAATTGCGGCGTGGCGTGTTTGGGTTCGCCTATGGACAGACTGATAGGGCGATAAGCGGGATTAGTGGTCACTGCACGGAACAGCGCGGCCAGTTTTTGAAAAGGGTAGGGCTGAAGTTTTTCTAAATCGGGATTCATTTACCATCTCGGGAGCGCGCAAAAGATGGCGCGCATTATAAGGGTCGTGTTAGTGCCAACCAAACAAAATCTCAGAGCGGTCTCGGGTGTCTTGAGCGGCGCGCTGGTATGGGGCCTGATCTGGTATCCCTACCGCATGCTGCAAGAGGCGGGCATCTCCGGCGCACTCGCCACCCTCATCACTTTTTTGTTGGCGATGTTGTTCGCCGTTACTTGGCTACCTCGTTTGCTGCGCGAGCTACCTGGTATCGGCTGGTGGGCCGCATTGTTGGTGGCCTGTGCCGGCTGGGCTAATTTCGGTTATGTGCTGGCGATGTTGCACGGCGACGTGATGCGCGTATTGCTGCTGTTCTATCTGGCTCCGTTGTGGACGGCCTTGCTGTCGCACTGGTTGCTCAAAGAGAAACTCAACCGCTATGGCTATGCGGTGATCGCGCTGTCTGTCGGCGGCGCGGTGGTGATGTTGTGGGAGCCGCAACACGGCTGGCCTGTGCCGCAAAATCTATCCGAATGGATCGCGCTGTCGGCAGGCTTGAGTTTTGCGTTGTCCAATGTCGTGTCGCGCCGGGCCAGGCACATGAGCGTGGAAGCAAAATCGTTCAGCGTCTGGCTGGGCACCGCCGCTTTAACTCTGCCCTTGCTGTGGTATCAGGGCGGTGCTTTGCAACAATTGGCAAGCATCAGTGCCGCGCATTGGTTGGTGCTGGCGATCCTGGGGCTGGTCATGTGTGCTACCAGTTATGCGGTGCAATACGGCGTGACACATTTGCATGCTAATCGCGCCATGCTGTTGTTCTTGTTCGAACTGGTGGTCGCGGCAGTCACCTCATACTTGCTTGCGGGAGAGGCGATGCAATTACGCGACTGGATAGGCGCGGCACTGATCGTTTCCGCGAGTTTGTTTTCGGGGCGGCTGCATACCCCAGAACCAAAGTAGGCTAGACCGGAAGCAGCCTTTATTTATCGATCAGCTCATTGCCATGCTGGGTTTTGTACCGTAAACCATTACACTCTCTCCCTCGCGAAGGGCCGGATTGAAATCTGTCTGGCGTTTTTGTAGCCACACCACCGCCTTGGTGGCTGGCTTATTCCAAATTTATTCAAAGGTTCACGATGTACCCAGTCCACGATGTTGATGCCATTCTTTTATTGTCTTTGTCGCTTGCAGCCAAGAGGCGGCCCGCCGGACTGGTCGAGATTATTGCGGCAACCGATCTGGCGCAGGGTTCGATCCCTTCCGAAACGAAATTGTCCGATGCGTTTGCCAGACTCTCGGCATACGGCTTGATCGTCGAGATAGACGGCGGCTATACGCTCTCGGCGGATGCGCAACAAATGATGGAGAGCCAGCGCAAAAAAGACGACAACGAAAAGCGTATCTATCGCCTCAAAGAGCATCTCGCCGACTACCACCTCGAGGGTGAACACACCACAATCTTCGTGACCGGGGCGCAGCTCCTTGCAGCGGTAGCGGCACATCAAAAGGAAAAACTCACTGCCACGCGCAGTATGTTGATGCCCAAGCCAAAACCGGTGGAAGACAAGAAACGCCCGACATCGTACAAGCCTTTTTTTGCCCGTAAACGCAGGGGTTGAGCATGACCGACATTTCATCCGCCAGCTCACCGGGCAACACTGCCGTCCGTTCTTTCAACGAACTGCCACTTTCACCGGCCATGCAAGCGACTCTGCAACAGCTGGGCTATATGACCATGACCGAGATACAAGCGGCGAGCCTGCCTGTCACGCTCGCCGGGCATGACCTGATCGCACAGGCCAAGACCGGCAGTGGCAAGACGGCGGCGTTCGCGCTGGCATTGCTGAACAATCTCAATCCGCAGCGTTTCGCGGTACAGGCGATGGTGCTGTGCCCGACGCGCGAACTGGCCGATCAAGTCACGCAGGAGTTGCGCCGGTTGGCGCGCGCCGCCGGCAACATCAAGATACTCACGCTGTGCGGCGGTTCGACCATGCGCCCGCAGATCGCCAGCCTGGAGCACGGCGCGCACATCGTGGTCGGCACACCCGGCCGTATCATGGATCACATGGAGCGCGGCACGCTGGACTTGGCGGCACTCAACACTCTGGTGCTGGACGAAGCGGATCGCATGCTGGACATGGGTTTTGTCGATGACATCGCTTACGTGGCGAAGCGTTGTCCGGCGGCACGTCAGACCTTGTTGTTCTCGGCGACTTATCCAGACGGCATCGCGCGGCTGGCGCGCCAGTTCATGCGCGACCCGCAGGAAGTGAAGCTGGCGGAACAACATGAGGCCAGCAAGATACGCCAGCGCTTCTATAAGATCGGCAACGAACAGCGTCTGCAGGCCGTCGGCATTTTGCTCAGACACTACCGTCCGGTCAGCACGCTGGCGTTCTGCAACACCAAACAACAATGCCGCTCCCTGCTGGAAGTGCTGCATGCGCAAGGTATTAAAGCGTTGACCCTGAATGGCGATATGGAACAGCGCGAACGCGACCAGGTGCTGATCCAATTCGCCAACCGCAGTTGCTCGGTACTGGTGGCGACCGACGTGGCCGCACGCGGGCTGGACATCGCGCAACTCGAAGCGGTCATCAACGTCGATGTCACGCCCGACCCGGAAGTTCATGTCCATCGTATCGGCCGTACCGGACGCGCCGATCAAGACGGCTGGGCGCTCAGTCTGTGCGGTCCGACCGACCGGCAGCGCATCATCACCATCGCACAGATGATGCGCATAGCACCCGAGTGGCATGAGCTGGGCGAGCTGAAAGACGAAGATGAATCGCCGCTCGTGCCGCCTATGGTCACACTGCAAATCCTCGGCGGTCGCAAGGAGAAGATACGCGCCGGCGACGTGCTGGGCGCGCTCACCGGTGACGCGGGTTACACCCGCGAACAAATCGGCAAGATCACCGTGACAGACTTTTCCACCTATGTCGCCGTGATGCGCGATATCGCCGTTGATGCCGTGCGCAAATTGTCGGCAGGCAAGGTGAAGGGCAAGACCGTGAAAGTGCGCGCGCTGTAGGATTATGGACCGGCCGAGTCACTCGACCGCGATACTCAGTCGTTCAAAACAACTCGAATGTTGGCTGGTTCGTCACGCGACCGTCACGGCTTGATCCAGATATACATCCTGGATCGCATTCAATAACGCCACGCCATCCTGCATCGGTTTCTGAAACGCCTTGCGACCTGAAATGAGCCCCATGCCGCCGGCGCGTTTGTTGATCACCGCGGTGCGCACCGCCTGTTGCAGATCATTCTTGCCCGACTCGCCTCCCGAGTTGATCAGGCCTGCGCGCCCCATGTAGCAGTTCGCCACTTGGTAGCGCACCAGATCGATAGGGTGGTCGGTGGTGAGTTCGCTATACACTTTGGGGTGGGTCTTGCCGAACTTGATCGCGTTGTAGCCGCCGTTGTTCTCGGCCATCTTCTGTTTGACGATGTCGGCATTGATGGTGGCGGCAAGGTGATTGGCCTGTCCGGTCAGATCGGCGGCGACGTGGTAATCGTTGTCGGCGGTCTTGAAAGCCGGGTTGCGCAGATAGGCCCACAGCACCGTCGCCATGCCCAGGCTGTGCGCATGTTCGAAGGCTTCTGAGACTTCCAGTATCTGGCGACGCGACTCGATCGAGCCGTAGAATACCGTAGCGCCCACCGCCACCGCGCCCATGTCGAAGGCCTGATCCACGCTGGCGAACAGCGTCTGATCGTAGATATTAGGATAGGTGAGCAGCTCGTTGTGGTTGATCTTGACGATGAACGGAATCTTGTGCGCGTAGCGGCGCGCCACCGAAGAAAGCACGCCCAGCGTCGAGGCCACGCCGTTGCAGCCGCCTTCTATGGCGAGTTTGACGATGTTCTCGGGGTCGAAATACATCGGGTTGGGCGCGAACGACGCGCCGCCGGAATGCTCCACGCCCTGGTCCACCGGCAGCAAAGAAAGGTAGCCGGTGTTCGCCAGTCGCCCATGCCCGTACAAGGCTTGCAGGCTGCGCAGCACACCGACCTTGCGGTCTTTCATCGCCACCACGCGATCCACATAATCCGGGCCCGGCAAGTGCAGCGATTCTTTGGGGATCGCTGCACAGCGGTGATTCAACAGAGGCTCGGCTTCGTCTCCCAGAAATTGCACGATGTTCGTCATGTTCTTCCCCTTAAGATTGCGATGTCTGTCGAATACTACTCCCATTGCAAGCTGGCCTGTTCGCCTGTGTATAATTTCATCCAGTTCAAACCCATCCGTCAAACAACATGATCACCGGCATCCTGCACACGACATTTTTAACCGCCAACCTGGTCAGAGCGCGCGTTTTTTACGAAGACCTACTCGGCTTGCAGTCAAACACGAGCCGTCCCAGGATGAGCTTCGACGGCATGTGGTACGACGTCGCACCCAACCAACAGATCCACCTCATGCTGTTACCCAATCCCGAAGCCGGTTTGTCGCGCCCCGCACACGCTGGGCGCGACCGCCATGTGGCGTTGGCTGTTTCCGATTTGAATAAACTGATTAAACGATTAGAAGCGGCGGGGGTGGTTTACACGTTGAGCCAGTCCGGTCGTCGCGCCTTGTTCTGCCGCGACCCGGATGACAATGCACTGGAGTTTATAGCAAACGCTTAAGGGTGTTGGTAGGGTGGCAACTTTGCCACCATTATTTTGGAAGGCATCCGCGTGATGCACAAATATTATTTTGGATTCGTTAAAGCAATATTCAGAAGGTTGCATCCACTATCAATGTAACGAGCTATCCATTCTCGTTCGGTATCCGCATCGCCGACAGCCGCGACAATCATTTTGAAAGGAGCGCCAAGTTTGTTGTTTTTGTGATGTTCCATGTTGACCCCTGAGTATGACTTTCAGCGCGCCATTTTAGAACGAATTATATACATCGCTCGTGGTAACATTTTGTGCATGAAAACTCCCGTATTGTTTGTTTCACATGGTGCGCCGACGCTGCCACTGGAACCGGGCGAAACGGGTGCGGCTTGGCGCAAGCTGGGCGCGCGACTCGAGCGGCCCAAAGCGATTCTGGTGATCTCCGCCCATTGGGCGACCCGCATCCCCACGATAAGCACGGCGCAAAATCCCACGACCATCCACGACTTCATCGGTTTTCCTGCCGAGCTTTATCAACTGCGTTATCCCGCACCCGGTGCGCCCGACATGGCGTGCGCCGCAGCACTGGCTTTGGAACTCGCGGGCATCCCGGTGCAATTGGATGAGACACGCGGGCTGGATCATGGGGCTTGGGTCCCGCTGAGTTTTCTGTTTCCCGATGCGGACCTTCCCGTGACACAACTGTCATTGCAGCCCGAACGCAATCCGGCCTGGCATGTCGCATTGGGCAAGGCGTTGCGACCGTTGCGTGAGCAGGGCGTGATGATTATAGCCAGCGGTTCGATTACGCATAATCTGCGCGCTTTGTTCGCCCATCCGCAAGGGACACCCGTGCCACCGTGGGTGTCCGAGTTCTGTGCCTGGATGGCCGACACGATCGCGGCGGGCGATCTTGAAGCTCTCGTGGAATATCGCGCGCGCGCCCCCCATGCCGTGCAGAACCATCCCACCGACGAACACTTGCTGCCTCTATTTGTGGCACTCGGAGCCGCCGATAAGATCGAAACTGCGATACACCTGAATCACGTGATGACCTATGGCATCCTCGCGATGGATGCTTGGCTGTTCGATTGAGCGGCGCAAATTTGGCGAGTCCGGGGTGATCGTGCAACACCTGCCATGTTTACTTGTAGAATGGCGCACTTGAAGATCGTAAAAGGTAGACCTTGATATGAGTGCGCCAAAAAATCCTGCTGCAACGCTTTTCGTTCGCTCCGATCAGCTTTCATTCGAGCAATTGGTGTCCAATCACATGATGTACACCGAGGGTAAATTCACCAAGATGGCCACCGGGCGTGATTGGTATAACGCTTCAGCCCATGCCGTGCGCGATTATCTGATCGAGAAGTCGTCCCAGACTATCGACAACAATTACGAGCAAGACCCCAAGCGGGTCTATTATTTGTCACTGGAGTTTTTGATCGGGCGCACCCTGTCTAACGCCGCGCTCAATTTGGGGGTGCAAACCGAATTGCGCGAGGGATTGATGGCACTCGGCCAGAGCTTGGAAAGTATCGAGGAGATGGAGACCGATGCCGCCCTGGGTAATGGAGGTTTGGGCAGGCTGGCCGCTTGTTTCCTGGATTCCATGGCGACGCTGAATGTGCCGGGTATGGGCTATGGCATACGTTACGAATACGGCATGTTCAATCAGCGCATCGAGAATGGCCAGCAAGTCGAACACCCGGACAATTGGTTGCGCTACGGCAATCCGTGGGAGTTCCAACGCCCCGAGCGTTTGTATCCGGTCAGGTTCATGGGGCATGTGGTGGATTTTTCGACGGGCCCTGGCAGCGTCGGACACCACTGGGTGGATGGCGAAACGGTGATGGCGATGGCCTACGACGTGCCTATCCCGGGTTATGCCACCGAGACTGTCAACAATCTGCGTCTTTGGGCCGCCAAAGCTCCGCGCGAGTTCGATCTGGATTCGTTTAACGCGGGCGACTATATCGGCGCGGTGCAAGAAAAAGAAGTCGTTGAAAGTCTGTCCAAGGTGCTCTATCCGAACGACAGTTCGGCGATGGGTAAAGAGCTGCGCCTCAGACAGGAATATTTTTTCGTTTCCGCGTCCATCCAGGATATTTTGCATCGTTTCTTGTCCCGCCATAGCGACTTATCGCTGTTGCCGGAAAAGGTCGCGATCCAACTGAATGACACCCATCCGGCCATCGCCGTCGCCGAGATGATGTATCAGTTGGCCGATATTTATCATGTGAAATGGGACAAGGCTTGGCATATGGTGACCAGGATATTTTCCTATACCAACCACACCCTGATGCCGGAAGCACTGGAGACCTGGTCGGTGGAAAAATTTGAGCGCGTGCTGCCGCGTCATCTGCAAATCATCTACCAGATCAACCACGATTTTCTGGAGCAGGTGAACCATCAATTCCCGGGGGATACCGATTTACTCAGACGTGTTTCCATCATTGACGAAAATAATGGGCGACGTGTGCGCATGGCGTATTTGGCCATCGTCGGCAGTCATACCGTGAACGGCGTAGCCGCGATACACAGCGACTTGTTGAAAACGACTTTGTTCGCCGATTTTCACCGTATCTATCCGAAAAAGTTTATCAATGTGACGAATGGCATCACCCCGCGTCGTTGGCTCAATCAGGCCAATCCGCAATTAACCGAGCTGATCACCTCGCGTATCGGCAATGGCTTCGTACAGGATCTGGCGCAGCTCCAGAGACTGGTTCCATACGCCGAGGATGCCGGGTTCCGCAAGCAATTCCGCGCGGTCAAACAAGCCAACAAAGTTCACCTCGCGAAAGTCATCGAAAAGAAATTAGGGATCATCGTCGATCCTGATTCGCTGTTCGATGTGCAGATCAAACGTATCCACGAGTACAAGCGTCAATTGCTCAATGTGCTGCATGTCATCACGCTGTACAACCGCATTCGTTCGGGTCAAACACAGGGTGTCACACCGCGAACAGTGATCTTTGCGGGTAAAGCCGCGCCGGGCTACAAGACCGCGAAATTGATCATCCGTCTGATCAACGATATGGCCAGCATCATCAATAACGACCCGGCTGTGGGCGGTTTGTTGAAAGTGGTGTTCTACCCGAACTACGATGTCTCGTCGGCGGAGAAAATCTTCCCGGCCAGCGATCTTTCCGAACAAATCTCGACTGCGGGAACCGAAGCCTCCGGCACGGGCAACATGAAAATGGCACTGAACGGCGCGCTCACCATAGGCACGCTGGACGGGGCAAATATCGAGATCGGCGAAGAGGTCGGCGCGGATAATATTTTCATCTTTGGTATGACCACAGCGGAAGTTGCCGGCCTGCGCGCACGCGGCTACAACCCCAGTGTGCATTACGACAACAATGCCGAGTTGCGCTTAGTTCTGGAAATGATAAATCATGGTTTTTTCTCGGTGGAAGAGCCGGATCGCTACCGCGCGCTTTACGACAACCTGACCCAGTACGGCGACCACTATATGTTGCTAGCCGATTACGCGAGCTACGTGGCCACTCAGGAACAGGTCAGCGCGCTGTATCTCGACCAGGAAGAGTGGACACGCCGCGCCATCCTGAACGTGGCCCGCATGGGCAAGTTCTCCAGCGATCGCACCATCCGGGAATATGCCGACAAGGTGTGGAAGGTCAGGCACAGCCAATCTCAATGACGGATCAGTCGAGCTGAGTATGAATCCGATACTGGTCGGTGATATCGGTGGCACCAAAACCCGGATCGCGCTGGTCGAGGTTGTCGGTACACAAGTCGATATCCGCCATGAAGTCAGTTATCCGAGCCGGAATTACGCGCTGCTCGAGATCTTACTGGCCGAGTTCTTATCGGGCGCGCATGTCCCTGTTCATGCCGCTTTCGGCATCGCCGGGCCGGTGCAAGGCAGGGTGGTGAGAACCACCAACCTGCCTTGGCGTATCGATGCGGATGCGTTGCAACAGCGGTTCGGCTTCCTCTCTTGCTCCCTGCTCAACGATCTCGAAGCGACCGCCTACGGCTTGCCCGCATTGGGAGAGACTGACTTGCTGACGCTACAAACGGGAACAGCTCAGGCCTGCGGCAATACTGCCGTGATCGCGGCAGGCACCGGTTTGGGTGAGGCGGGCCTGTATTGGGATGGGCAACAGCATTTGCCCTTCGCCACCGAAGGCGGCCACACCAGTTTCAGCCCCGGCAATGAGCTGGAGATCGCTTTTCTGCGCCATCTCCAGCAACGGCACCAACATGTCAGTTGGGAACGGGTGGTATCGGGGATGGGTTTGGTGAGTCTGCATGAATTCCTATGTATGCACCGGAAAATCCCTGTATCCGATGAGCTTGCAGAAGAAATACACGGCGGCGATGCAGCGGCGGTGATCGCGAATGCCGCGCTCACCCAGCGTGATGAAATTTGCGTCGAAACGATGAACTGCTTCGTGCGGCTATACGGCGCGGAAGCGGGCAATGTCGCACTCAAGATGATGAGTCGCGGCGGAATTTATGTGGGTGGCGGGATCGCGCCCAAGATATTGCCGCTGTTGCACACTGCGGATTTTCTTGAGGCATTCTGGAATAAGGGCCGGATGCGCCCCCTTTTGGAAGCCATGCCGGTCAAAGTGATCCTGAATGACAGAGCCGCGTTATACGGTCCGGCATTATGTGTCGCAAGATTGCGATGACGCGCAACTTATGATGAACTTAATGGTCTTTGGTGCTAGCCATACTAAAGACGGGAGTGATGGTTTGGTAAAGATGAGAGTTTTGTTTGCAGCTTCGGAAGTCGCGCCTTTGATCAAGACCGGCGGCCTGGCTGATGTCGGCGCGGCATTGCCTGCCGCACTACGTGCCATCGGTGTGGATGTGCGCGTGCTGCTGCCGGGCTACACCGTGGTGATGGCGCAATGTCAGTCGTATGACGTGGTGACCACTTTTTCTACACTGGTGGGTTTTCCGCCCGCGCGTCTGTTGTCCGGCAAGATGGCTAATGGTGTACCGCTGTTCGTGCTGGATTGCCCGGCCCTGTACCAGCGCGACGGGGGACCTTATCAGGACGCACATGGCAACGACTGGCCGGACAACGCTAAACGTTTCGGTTTGCTATCCAAAGTCGCGGCTCTGCTGGGCGGCAGGGCATCACCGTTGGCCTGGCATCCCAATCTGGTGCACTGCAACGACTGGCAAACCGGTTTGACTCCCGCTTATCTGCATTTCCAACAGGGCGCGGTGCCCAGCATCATGACCCTGCACAATCTCGCCTTCCAGGGTAATTTCCCTGCGGAAACGGTCCAGACCCTGGGGTTGCCTGCATCCAGCCTCAACATGGAAGGCTTGGAGTTTCACGGGTTTATGTCCTTCCTCAAGGCCGGGATGTTCTATGCCGATCACATCACCACTGTCAGCCCGAATTATGCGAAAGAGATCCAGCAAGACGAGTTGGGCTTCGGCATGCAGGGCTTGCTGGCGGATCGCAATCATGAACTCACCGGCATACTCAACGGCATCGATGTCGACGAATGGAATGCGGCAAGTGACCCGTATCTCGTCAAGCACTACAACAGTAATGATTTGAGTGGCAAGGCAACCAACAAGCAGGCTGTGCAAAAACGTTTGGGCTTGAACCCGGACCCGGATGTACCGCTGCTAGGCGTGGTCAGCCGGTTCACCCACCAAAAAGGCCTGGATCTGTTGCTGGAGATCGCGCCGCGTCTGATGGATCTGCCGGTGCAATTGGCGATGTTGGGTAGCGGTGATGCCGCGATGCAACAAGCCGCGCGCGACTTATCGGAGCGTTACCCGGGCAAGATCGCCGTGATGATAGGTTTCAGCGAAGCCCTCTCGCATCAGATCGAAGCCGGGGCGGATATGTTCATCATGCCGTCGCGTTTTGAACCCTGCGGTCTGAACCAGATGTATAGCCAACGCTACGGTACGCCGCCTATCGTCCATGCCACCGGGGGACTGAGCGATTCGGTGGTGGACTGCACCCCACAGACGCTGGTCGACGGCAGTGCCAGCGGCTTCGTGTTCAGCGGCATGACGGCAAACAATTTGTCTAACACTATACAGAGGGCGATCAGGCTCTACCGCGAGCGAAAAGATTGGCAAGCCCTGTGCAAAAATTGCATGGCTAAAGATTTCAGCTGGGAAACCAGTGCCAAGGCTTATCTCGATGTGTATCGCAAGGTATTAGGGCGATAGGTGCAGCATGGCTTTCCACGATAGTCGCTCGGAATACGAAAGCCGAATGCATCGGGTACTCGGATACATTGACCAGCATCTTGATCAGTCGCTCGACCTCAACACGTTGGCTGAAGTCGCGCACTTTTCCCCGTTCCACTTTCATCGACTCTTTTCCGCATGGATGGGCGAAACATTTGGCGATTATCTGCGCCGTCGGCGCGTCGAGGTTGCAGCCATGCGGCTTGCGGCCCAGCCGCGCACGAGGATTCTGAACACTGCGTTGTCGGTGGGTTTTGGTTCTGCCGAAGCATTTACACGCGCGTTCAAAAACCGGTTTGGTTGTTCGCCTTCGACTTGGCGCGAACAGCAGTACTCCCTACGCAATGCAAATAGCAATTCTGGTCAGGTGAATAGCAAGCGCAGTCAGGCATTAAAAGCGCCTTTCGCGGAACATGAAATCTCCCAAAACCCAAACAAGGAGAACATCATGAAAGTATCACTCATTGACCGCCAGCCTGCGACTATTACCTATCTTCGCCACCTCGGCCCCTATGGCGAACCCATCGCAAGGTTCTGGCAGGAAACTTATGTGCCGTGGGCTGTCATGAACAAGCTTGGCGCAGATCACGCACGCTATGGCATCAGCCATGACGACCCGAGCATCACCGCTCCCGAGCAATGCAGATATGACGCTTGTGCCGAAGTGTCGCCTGATTTCATGGCAACTGGTGGTGCGCTCAAGACAATCATTCCAGATGGCAAATATGCGGTACTAAAATTCAAAGGCACAGTCGAACAGGTGGGAGAGGCTTGGGCGGCGTTACTTCGGGACTGGTTGCCTTCCAGCAATTTACAACTTGATGCCCGTCCATGTTTTGAGTATTACCCAAAGGGCGCGGCCTTTGATTGCGAGACGGGGAAGTTTGAATGCGAGATATGCATTCCTGTAGTGCCGCTTTGAAAGGCTCAGCACTTAACATGGTGTGCGAGAGGAGGCCTCGAACACGAGGCGCAATCGCGGCATCCGATCCCTTAATCATCTCGCAAGGTGTAGCGTTGCGGATGTGTCGCTTCTCATACCAGCCCAAAGCGGCGGAAGATGCGTATCTTCAGGAAATCCATCATCACCAGATAAGCCAGTGCCACCAGTAACAAGCCGACTATCAATACCGGACTGATCGCGGTCATCAGAATACCCCGGCTGGCCATCACCCCGACCACCGCGATGTCCAGAATGGTCGCGATCATCAGCCAGTTGCTGGGGCGCGATTGCCAAAAATGCCGCCGCTCCCGCACCAGATAAACATTGCCCAGCCCGGTAAATACCAGCATGACAAAAATCAGCGTCTGTAACTGCGCCAGCGGCAGGTTCAGCAAGTCGCGCCCGGCGAAGAACACGGAAAAGGACAGCACCAGGATGAGCGCGGCCAAGGGTGCGGCGGTCAGCATCAGGGTAGGGATGTTCCAGCGTTCCGGCTTGCGGGAGAACTGCACGCGGTCGGTGGCGATGGACATGGTGACGAAATCGTTGGTGAACAGCAGCAGCACAATGAGCAGCGGCGTGATCACGAACACGCCGGTCAACATCACACCCACGCTCATGAAGACCGCGATCTCCAGCGTTTTGATGATTTTGTTGAGAGTATAGGTGAGCATGCGCTGGTAAATGCGCCGGCTGGTTTCCACCGCCGCCACCACGTCGGTCAGCCCGGGATTGGTCAGCACCAGGCTGGCGGCGGCCTTGGCTACATCGGTGGCATTGGACACCGCGATACCCACTTCGGCCTGCTTCAGTGCCGGCGCATCGTTGACCCCGTCGCCGGTCATGCCCGTCACGTGACCGGCGCGTTGCAAAGCCTCGACGAGGTGGAATTTATCTTCGGGAAACACCCGGGCGAACACGTCGCATTCGGTGATGGCGAGCGCGGTATTTTCCGTGATCATGCGGGCTGGGCAGGCGCGCGCGCCTATGCCCACGGCCTTGGCCACCGTCCGCGCCGTGGCCTGGCCATCACCGGTCACCATCACCACCCGCACCCCAAGCTGGCCAAGGCTCTCGATCAGGGCGGCGGAGTCCTTGCGCGGCGGGTCTTGCAGGGCGACGAGGCCGACGAATTGCAGCATGGTTTCATCGCCCAAGGCCACCCCCAGCACGCGATACCCGTCTGCCGCGAGGGCCTCGACTTCGGCTGCGACATCTGGTGCACCCGCCAAAACCGCGACTTCGACCGCCGCACCCTTGACGGCCCGGCGGGTGACACCGTTTTCCTCGAACAGGATTTCGGATCGCCGCGTCTGCGGATCGAAGGGGATGAAGCTGATACGGCGTGGCAGACGCTCCAGCAACCCGCGCGTTTGGGCGGCGGACAGGACGGCGAGATCGATCGGGTCTTGCGTCGCTTCGTCGCAGGCCAGTGCCGCCCAGCGCAACAGATCGTTCTCGACTATACCGTCGTTTGGTTTAAGTGCCGCCAAGGTCAGATGGTTCTCGGTGATGGTGCCGGTCTTGTCGCTCGCGAGCACGTCCATGCCGGCCGCCTCCTCGATGGCGGACAAGCGCGTCACCAGCACACCCCGATTGGCCAGTTCCAATGCGCCCAAGGCCGTGGCCAGCGTAAAGGTGGCGGGCAGGGCCACGGGAACCGAAGCGACCAGCAGGATCAGGGCGAAGGGAATCACCTCGGTCAACGGCATACCCGTCGCCACGGCATATACCAGCAGGGCCACGACCAGCGCGATGTCCAGTATCACCAGATATTTGACGATGCCGAAGATCATCGTTCCCAGATGACTGACGGTCTTCGCGCCGCGCACCAGTTCTGCGGTCTTGCCGAAACGGGTACGCGCCCCAGTCTCGGTCACTTCGCCGGTGGCCTCGCCACGCGTGACGATCGAGCCGGAATAAACATCGGCTCCCGCAGCTGCGTCGACTGGCATGGATTCTCCGGTGAGGCTGGACTGGTCGAGCTGCACCTGTCCTTCCACCAGGTGGAGATCGGCGGGGACGACATCCCCCATGCGCAGATGCACCGCGTCGCCCAGAACCAGTTCGCGTGCGGGCACGAGCTGCCAGCGTTCGTCCCGCAGCACACGCGATTGGATGTTGAGACGCTGCCGCAGCAGGGCCAAGGCTTTGTTGGCACGACCTTCTTGAAGGAAACTCAGCACGGCGTTGACCAGCAGTAGAACGGCGATCACAGCGGCCTCGTCAGGCTTGCCTAAAACGAGTTGCAGGATGACCGTCACCTCCAGCATCCATGGCACCGGCGACCAGAACTTGCGCAGCAAGACCGCCGCCGGATGGGATGTTTCCTCCGCTACCTCGTTGGCTCCATGTTGCTTCAGCCGTAGTGCAGCCTCGGCGGCACTCAAACCCAGGGGCGTACCGCTGTGGATGGTGGCATTGTTGGTCATGCGTGCCCCCTCGTAATGGCTAATGAGCTTGCCCGGGACTCAACCAACATATCCGGGCTAACCGTTGAAAAAATGTTTGCCGACCAATTGGTTGAGTAATGCCGCCAGCGCGCCGTCGTCGGCATGGCTGGCCTCCTGATAAAGAGAACTGACGATACCGCTGAAGGTGAGCAGCAATTCGGGATCGAAGTGGCTACCGCTGCCGCGCTGCAGCATGTCCATTGCCTGCTGGAAACCGAATGGTTCTTTGTAGGGACGCTTAGAGGTGAGCGCATCAAACACGTCGACAATCGCGAAGATGCGCGCATTCAAGGGGATCTCATTACCCTTCAGTCCCTTCATATAACCACTGCCGTCGAATTTTTCATGGTGGAATTCCACCACGTCCCGCGCTCCCGCCAACCATTTGGATTTGCTGATGATGTCTACCCCCAGCAACACATGGTCGCGCATCACCGCAAATTCCTCATCGGACAGTTTGCCGGGCTTGAGCAGGATATTGTCGCGGATACCGATTTTGCCCACGTCATGCAGGAATGCGCCCGCGATCAAATCGCGGATCTGCGCGCTGGACAGTCCCAACACCTCGGCGAGACGAATCGCATAAATAGTGACCCGGTAGTTATGGCTGTTTGTGTCAGAATCCCGTTTGGCGATAGCACTGCCCAGCACATCCATCAGCTCGACATTGCCCTTGAGCAAGTCGGACGTGAGTTTGATCAGCCCCCGGTTGAGGGAAATGATGATGGGGTAGAGCATGATGGCCGTGATGAGGATCACCGCGACCACCAGAAACAGGGTCCGGATGATGTCGATCTGGATATTGTGCAAGGTTTCGGCATCGACCTTGTAGACCCCCTCGAAATAACCGAGCAGTTCCCCACTTTTATCCTGCAGGGGCAATAATACCTGCATGAACACCATCTGGCCGATTATGAAATTCTTGTGATAAGTGCCGTTTGTCAACGGGAAAGGGTGGGGGTACTGTGCGAATTTTTGCTCAATCGCCTCTCCACCCGGACTGATTCCCCGAAAAATCTGCTTCTTGTGTTCATCATAGAGCTCAAGAACCATGAAATGCCCCTTGAGAAATGCATCGGCCTTCTGCTGCAGTATCTTCATCTGGCTCGCGCTGGATCGGTCAAGCTCGACTGTGAAATGCCGTGATTCTTTCACCGCCAGGTCAAGCATCTGTTGATCGACTTGCCCCATTTTCAGATAGAGCACCGCTCCGCCGATCAGCAGAGACAGCGATAACCACCCCAGCAGCAGGCGCTTGACGATTTTTTTGTGGATGTTTTGCATGGGTGCGTAGTAACACGAAAAGGCCGCTAAGGCCAATCAGTTCTGTTGCGCCTGATTGTTGCACAGTCGGGCGGCATAAGGCAATGAACGGCTCTCATGGCCATATTGCAGCCAGATAAAAACTGGCGGGAGACACCGGATTGATCATGGTACGAGCAAATACACCGGCACGATGTGTGCCTGGCAAGGTTTATTTGTTGTGTTGGTGATAATACTCGATGAGCCCGCTGGTTGAGGCATCATGCGGGGCGGTGGCCGCCGAATCAGGCAGCTCTTTCAAGATTTTCGCAGCCAGTTGTTTGCCTAATTCCACGCCCCATTGATCGAAGGGGTTGATATTCCAAATCACGCTTTGCACGAACACTTTGTGCTCATACAACGCGACCAACATGCCCAGTGTGTGCGCATCCAACTGTTGAATCAACAGGGTGTTGGTAGGTTTATTACCGGGGAAAATCTTGTGTGGCAACAGGGCTGCCAAGGCCTCTCCCGAAAGGCCTTGCGCGACCAGTTCGGCACGCGCCTGCTCTTCGGTCTTGCCTACCATCAGTGCCTCGGTTTGCGCGAAGCAATTGGCGATCAGAATGGCGTGGTGTTCTCCCAAGGGGTTCTGGCTATGCATGGGTGCGATGAAATCGGAAGGTATGAGTCGCGTGCCTTGATGGATGAGCTGGTAGAAAGCATGCTGACCGTTGGAGCCAGGTTCGCCCCAGACCTCCATGCCGGTGTCGTAATCCACCACCTGGCCCTCACGGTCCACACCCTTGCCGTTACTTTCCATGTCAAGTTGCTGCAAATAGGCCGTGAAACGGTGCATGTACTGATCGTAGGGAAACACGGCATTCGATTCGGCATGAAAAAAATTGCCGTACCAGATACCGAGCAATGCCATCAACACCGGAATATTTTTGTCCAGCGGGGCGTGACGGAAATGTTCATCAATCATATGACCGCCGCCCAACAATTCCTCGAACCTGTCCATGCCCAGATACAACGCGATAGGCAGGCCGATGGCCGACCACAATGAATAGCGTCCCCCGACCCAATCCCAGAATTCGAACACGTTGCTCGGGTTGATGCCAAACTTGGAGGTAGCTTCGAGATTGGTGGAAACGGCGGCGAAGTGTTTTGCCACGGCCTGTTCGTCACCCAATTGCTCGACCAGCCAGGCACGCGCGGAGCGGGCATTGGTCAGCGTTTCCTGGGTGGTAAAAGTCTTGGAACTGACGATAAACAAGGTCGTTTCCGCATCGATTTTCTTCAGTGTTTCGCATAGATGGGACGCATCGATGTTGGAAACAAAGTGAACGCGCAGGCGCTGATCGGCAAAAGGCTTGAGTGCCTCGCACGCCATCAACGGGCCGAGGTCGGAACCCCCAATACCGATATTGACGATGTCGCGTATAGCCTTGCCGGTATGGCCGACATGCTCGGCGTTACGTACCGCATCACAAAATCGGCGCATCAAACCGAGCACACGTTGCACATCAGGCATGACATTTTTGCCATCTACCAATACTGGGCAGCCGGAACGATTGCGCAGCGCGGTATGCAAGGCAGCGCGCCCCTCGGTGTTGTTGATCTTCTCGCCGCGGAACATGCGCTCGATATAAGCGGGCAACTCGGATTGTTCAGCGAGTTTGACCAGCAGTGCTACGGTTTCTTCGTTGATGCGATTCTTGGAGTAATCAAAAAACAGGTCTCCCAGTTGCACCGTGAATTTTTCAAAGCGCCTCGGATCATCCTGGAACATCTGGCGCATGTGCATAGATTGCATGGTAACAAAATGCGCGCTAAGTGCTTGCCAAGCCGGGGAAAGGGTAAGTTTTGACATTGGTGCCCTCTCTGATTAGATCTCTGAAACAAGAATAACGCCGGCCAGCGGCGGTAAGATGATTTCGGCGGAACAGGGCATGCCCATCCAGGGCACCGTTTCGGACTGGATCAGCCCGGCATTGCCGAGGTTGCTGCCCGCATAAAAGTCGGAATCGCTGTTCAGCACTTCACGGTACAGGCCGTTTTTAGACAGGCCAATACGATAGTGCTTGCGCGGCAAAGGGGTTAGGTTCAAGACGACGGTCGCACTCGAACCATCGCGCGCGTTACGCTGATAGGACAGTACCGAATGGCTCGCATCGTTGCAATCCAACCAAGTGAACCCCTCATGATTAAAATCGAGGTCATGCAATGCCGGAATGCCACGATATAACTTGTTTAGGTCATGCGCCAAATTTTGCATGCCGCGATGCAATTTTTCTCCCAGTTGCCACCATTCCAACTCCCATTTTGATTGCCACTCGCGTCCCTGGGCGATTTCGTTGCCCATGAAACTGAGTTTCTTGCCCGGGTTAGTCATCTGGTAGGTCAATAGCAAGCGCAGGTTGGCGAACTTCTGCCAGCCATCGCCAGGCATCTTGGATAGCAACGAACCTTTGCCATGCACGACTTCATCGTGTGAGAACGGCAGTACAAAATTTTCGCTATAGGCGTAGACCTGACCGAAAGTCAGCTCATTGTGGTGATAGCGGCGATGCACAGGATCGTGCTTGAAATAGCCCAGCGTGTCGTTCATCCAACCCATGTTCCACTTGATCGAGAAGCCCAAACCGCCCACGTAGACAGGACGCGATACGCCGGGCCATGCCGTCGATTCTTCCGCCATGGTCAACGCGCCGGGGAACTCGTCGTGCACCATGATGTTCATCTCACGAAGAAAATCGACCGCGTCCAGATTCTCGCGACCACCATATTTGTTGGGTATCCATTCCCCGGTTTTGCGCGAATAATCCAGATACAGCATCGAGGCGACGGCATCCACGCGCAAGCCGTCGAAATGGAATTCCGACAACCAGTAATGCGCGCTGGACATCAGAAATGACTTCACTTCGTTACGCCCGAAATTGAAGATATGCGTACCCCAATCCCGATGTAAGCCCATGCGCGGGTCTTCATGTTCATACAATGCCGTGCCATCGAAGCGCGCCAGTGCCCAGCTATCCTGCGGAAAATGCGCGGGTACCCAGTCCAGGATCACACCGATCCCAGCTTGGTGACAGGTATCGATCAGGTGTCGCAGTTCGTCGGGGGAACCGAAGCGGCTGGTCGGGGCAAAATAACCCGAGCATTGATAACCCCAAGATTCATCTAGGGGATGTTCGGTGATGGGCATTAATTCGATGTGCGTGTAACCCATACTTTTAACGTAAGGCACCAGATCTAAGGCAAGCTCTTTATAAGTATAAAAATGTCCGTCTGGGTGGCGTTTCCATGAACCTGCATGAACCTCGTAAATATTGATGGCCGCATGCAGCCAATCCCATGTGACACGTTGTTTCATCCAAGCGGCATCTTGCCAATGGTGCGCATGAACCGGAGCGGCGAGTGCCGCAGTTCCTGGACGCAATTCATAACCTTGCGCATAAGGATCGGTTTTGGTCAGCAGATTACCGGTATCGCGATTGCGTATCTCGTAACGATACAAAGCGTGTTGCTGTACCTCAGGGATGAATAATTCCCACACGCCGCTAGATCCGTGCGAGCGCATCGGATGCAGGCGGCCATCCCATTGATTGAATTCGCCTACTACGCTGACGCGCTCGGCATTCGGCGCCCAAACGGCGAAGCGTATGCCTTTAACGCCGTGGATCTCGACAAGGTGCGAACCCAACACACGATAGCTTTGACGCAGTTTCCCCGCGCCGAACAAATACAAATCTTCTGGTGACAGATGGGGGGGGAATTGATAGGGATCGTAAATGTCGCGTGCCAAAGTGCCTTCGCTGACAGACAGGCGGTAAGGGCAGGTAGGCTCGATATTACCGCGCCATTCAAATATCCCAGCAGGGTGGGTACGCTTGAACGACTCATTGCCGGATGTTTCGAGCAGTACGACCCGAATAGCATAAGGCTGATAGACACGTATCACCCATTCCATCCCCTCGCGGCGCATGCCCAATAAACCGAACGGATCATAAAGGCGGGCTTGCAACAGCGATTCGATCAAACTATCCACTTAAGCTCCCATTGTTCTTGTCTAGTTGAACGATTGTAAACGATAATGCCCACACGACAATAAGGTAAATACTGGGGGGTCGGTAATGAATGCTGAATTAGGTTATTTACACAAAAAATACCATGTCGCATCAAGCGATCCCGCACCGCGATTCGTCAGCCGGATCACCAAAAACACCTACGCGATGGTGTTGGCGGGTGGCCGGGGCAGTCGTTTGCATCAACTGACAGATTGGCGTGCAAAACCAGCAGTACCTTTCGGTGGCAAGTTTCGCATCATCGATTTTGTCCTTTCTAATTGCGTCAATTCCGGTATACGCCGTATCGGTGTCGCCACCCAATATAAATCCCACAGCCTGATTCAACACATCCAGCGCGGCTGGTCATTTCTGAATGGCCAGTTCGGTGAGTTCGTCGATTTGCTTCCCGCACAACAGCGGGTGAGCGAGGATCATTGGTATCAAGGGACCGCCGATGCGGTATTCCAAAATCTGGACATCGTTCGTGAATCTAAATGCGATTTTGTACTGGTGCTGGCGGGTGATCATATATACAAAATGGACTACGGCAAGTTACTGGCTTTTCATGTCGAAAGCAAAGCAGATATGACGGTTGCCTGCCTGGAAGTTCCGGTAACCGAAGCGACTGCGTTCGGTGTCATGAAAGTAGACGACCAATCTCGAGTCGTTGAGTTCGTTGAGAAACCCGCTAACCCGCCTTCAATCCCTGGCAATCCAGCGAAGTCTCTTGCTAGTATGGGCATCTATGTATTCAATAGTCAGTTTTTGTATGAGCAATTGATCCGCGATGCGGATGACCCGAAATCCAGTCATGATTTTGGCAAGGATCTGATCCCTCACATGGTGGAAAAATACCGCGTGTTCGCGCAAAGCTTTGAGCAAAGTTGCGTAGGGATGGGGGATGACCATGTACCATATTGGCGCGACGTGGGTACGATTGATTCTTACTGGGAAGCCAGCATGGAGCTGACGAAAGTGGTTCCTGATTTGAATATGTACGATCAAGAGTGGCCAATCTGGACACACCAAGAACAACTGCCACCAGCGAAATTTGTCTTTGATGAACCGGAGCGCCGTGGAGTTGCAGTGGATTCTCTGGTCTCGGGTGGATGTATCGTGAGCGGTTCAACAGTCAGGCATTCCCTGCTATTCTCGGATGTACGTGTCAACAGTTATTCCACGATCGAAGACTCGGTTTTGCTCCCCAATGTGGATGTTGGTCGCTATGTGATTTTGAAGAGGGCCATCGTCGACAAAAACTGCAAGATACCGGAGGGGATGAGCATCGGTGTCAATCCTGAAGAAGACCGTAAACGTTTCCATGTCAGTGCCAATGGTGTGACTTTGGTCACACCTGAGATGCTAGGCCAAACCGTTCACAGTATCCGCTAGTTAATCTTTTCCCTGACCCACCGCAATCGGCGGGTCTGTTTAAATATGAAAAAATCAATCGACCTTGTATTCCTTTGGCACATGCATCAGCCGGATTACCGCGATTATTCGAGCGGTGATTTTGTGTTGCCATGGACATATTTGCACGCCATCAAGGATTACACCGACATGGCGTACCACCTGGAACAGCATCCCAAGATTCGTGCCGTATTGAACTTCGTGCCTATTCTGGTCGACCAACTCGAGGATTATGTCGATCAATTTGCCAGCGGAATATTGCGCGACCCCTTGTTGCGTTTGCTATCCCATACGCATCCGAACGAGCTGACGGCGGATCAACGCGAACTGGTTTTAAGCGCCTGCTTTCGCTGTAATCACGACAAGATGGTGGAACCATTTCCAGCCTATAAAAGATTGATGGATATTCATCATGACCTTAAGGACAAGGGAGATGCGGTACTCTCGTATTTGTCCGGCCAGTACATGGCGGATCTGATCACCTGGTATCACCTCGCCTGGTGTGGTGAGAGCGTCAGACGCCAATACTCATTAGTTGTCCGACTGATGCACAAAGGTGATGGTTATACATATCAAGACCGCAAAGAGTTGCTGGATCTCATTGGCCAGTTGATCGCAGGCATCATTCCGCGCTATCGCAAGCTGGCGAAGTCAGGGCAGATTGAGATTTCCGCGACACCGCACTATCATCCGTTAGCGCCACTGATGATTGATTTTGCCAGTGCGCTTGAGGCCACGCCCGATGCACCGTTACCGGGGTCGGCTATTTATCCAGGCGGGAAAGAGCGCGTTGCACAGCATATTGCCAAAGCCAAGAAGAGTCACGCTGCCCGCTTTGGCTCCGAACCCAAAGGCATGTGGCCCGCTGAAGGCTCGATTTCCAATGAGACGCTTGCCGTAATGGCAGGGGAGGGATGTCATTGGGCGGCAAGCGGTCAGACGGTATTGGTGAATAGTCTGCGCCATAATCATTTACCCGCGGACAACCGTACCCAGTACTTATACCGCCCTTACAAGCTTGCCGGAGCTGCGGGAGCAGTGAGTTGTTTTTTTCGCGATGACTATCTTTCCGATCTCATCGGTTTTGAATATGCGCGTTGGGATGGCAGAGATGCCGCGCGCCATTTTGTCGCCCAAGTCGCAGAAATTTCGAAGCATACTGTCGATGCCGAAGCGCCCATTGTAAGTGTTATCTTGGACGGAGAGAACGCATGGGAATATTACCCTTACAATGGATTTTACTTTCTGGATCAGCTATATACCGAGCTGGAAAATCACATCAGGATACACACCAGTACCTTCAGCGATTATCTAAAGCTGAGCACCATCCGTTCTGATTGCGCCAAGACCAAAATACTGCCGAGTATCGTTGCCGGCAGTTGGGTGTATGGCAATTTTTCCACCTGGATAGGATGTAAAGACAAGAACCTGGCGTGGGATTTGTTGTGCGCTGCCAAGGCGAGTTATGACGATGTCATGTTGAACGGTACATTAAGCCCGACCGAAAAAGTTGCCGCCGAGCAACAACTTTGTTCGTGTGAAAGCTCTGATTGGTTCTGGTGGTTCGGTGATTACAACCCCTCGCTATCGGTAGCCAGTTTTGATCGCTTGTACCGCCACAATTTGAGAGAGTTGTATCGGCTGATCAAATTACCAGCCCCTCACAATCTTTTTGAACCGGTAAGCCTAGGCAATGTGAATGCCGAAGTGAGCGGGGCGATGCGCCGCGCTTCAGAAGCCTCCTAATTCACATAAGCGTAGCAGAAGCAATGTTATCCAATCGATCCAGCGGAATATTACTCCACCCCACCTCGTTATCCGGACACTATGGATCTGGAGATTTTGGTGCTGGCGCTTATCGATTTATCGACTGGCTTAAGGAGGCTGGCCAAACATATTGGCAGATGCTGCCACTTGGAGAGATTGGGCCGGGGAATTCTCCATATATGAGTTGCTCGGCTTTCGCTGGGAATCTATTACTTATCGATCTCGCCGAACTAGCCAATCGAGGCTGGCTCAGTCAATCTGACTTGAATCCTCATCCTGAATTTAGAGCTGACCGCGTCGAATATAATTTGGTCGTGCCATTCCGCTTGGAACGTCTACGTCGTGCGGCAGCCCGCTTCTTTGCAAGTCCAGGCAAAAATCAGCATGAGTACGATTCCTTCTGCGCAGAAGAAAATTTGTGGTTAGAGGACTATGCTTTATTCAAAACCATAGAAAACCGCCAAAATGGCTGCGGATGGAGCCACTGGCCTGCTGAGCTCGCTCAAAGAAATCCATTGTCATTGCGCCGAGTCAAGGAAACTTGCGAAGCTGAAATAAATTTTTGGAAATTCTGCCAGTGGTGTTTTGCCCGCCAGTGGTCTTTATTGAAACAATATGCAAAAGGTAATGGTATTTATATTGTTGGCGATGTTCCTATTTTTGTCGCCTATCAAAGTTCAGATGTATGGGCACACCAAGAGCTGTTTGAATTAGACGAAACAGGACACCCATCTGTTGTTGCAGGGGTTCCGCCAGACTATTTCAGTGAAACAGGGCAGCTCTGGGGAAACCCACTTTATCGCTGGGGCGCACACGAAACATCTGGCTATACTTGGTGGATCGCACGATTGAAGCACGCGCTGAAGTCTTTTAACCTGGTGCGCATTGACCATTTTCGTGGCTTTTCCGAATACTGGGAAATTCCCGCGAGTGCCCAAACTGCAACTTATGGTCGATGGATGCCCGGCCCTGGCGCAAAGTTATTTGGAGCATTTGAACAAGTGTTTGGGCATTTGCCCATCATAGCTGAAGATCTGGGCCTGATTACGGCCGACGTAATTGGGTTGCGAGATAGATTTGATCTGCCCGGAATGCGTATCCTGCAATTTGCTTTTGGTGATGGTGATGGCAACCTTTTCCTGCCACACAATTATGTACCCAACACCGTCGCATATACTGGTACGCACGATAATGACACGACCCTCGGTTGGTGGAGCACCTTGCCCGAACGCGAAAAGGATTTTGCGCTGCAATATCTCGGTAGCGATGGGCATGCGATTCATCATGACATGATGAGAGCACTTTCAAGCTCGGTCGCAAACACTGTCATTTTTCCCCTACAAGATGCGCTCGGTCTTTCTGGAGATCATCGCATGAACTTTCCAGGCAAGGCGACAGGGAATTGGGAATGGCGTTTTTCTTGGGCTCAAGTAAAACCTGAGCACGCCCAAGCATTGGAAGACTTTTCTAGAAAATACGGACGGTTGCAGATGGTCGATAAAAAAGACCAAGAAAAAAACTAAATAACCTGTTTAATCAAACCAATACAAGCCATACAGGATATATTGCTTGATATTTTTTGGCGGCAGATGTATTGAGAAGGAAGCCAGCCGGGAAATTCGGCATTTGCAATCGACCAGTACGATGGATGACGCGCTGCTTGGCTAGACTTTATGGTGCGTGCTCCATTGCACCACACCCCATATCGACAGATTCTGTTCTGGATGAATAAGTATGTCCGGGTAGGATGGATGCGCCGCGCGCAATACTTGACCGCTCGCCGTGTTGATCAGTTGCTTGACCGTGAATTCACCATCCACGACCGCGATCACCACACAACCATGTGTCGCCGACATGGCACGGTCCACGGCCAATAGGTCTCCAGCGAAGATACTCATACCACACATGGAGTCACCCGACACTCGCAGGAAGAAAATCGATTCCTTATATTGAATAAGATGATCGTCCAGATTCAGGTGTTCCTCGATGTAGTCACCGGCGGTCGAGGAGAATCCCGCCAGAACAGCCAGATGCGACAAAGCACGCTGGCGATGGAATAGCTCCTTGCTAGGATAAATCAGCGAGAGCAGCGATGACCGCATAGAACGGTGAGAGGCTTGCAGAGTGCTGGTGGCCATGACTTATCTCCGGTACTTGCGTATCAAACCGACCAATATACCGAAGATTTCCAGCGTGCCTTGCGGGCGTATCACTGCAAAGACCGGATTAGCCGGGCGCAGGATGAAATGACCACTCTCTTTGTCCAAAGTTTTCAAAGTAAATTCGTTGTCCACGATTGCCACCACAATGTCGCCAATATTCGCCGTCATGCGCTTTTCCACCACGGCCACGTCACCATCATGGATGCCTGCGTCTATCATCGACTCTCCTTTAATCGGAATCAGTATAGTTTTGGAAGGCGTATCAATAAGCATATCGTCGATGATGAAAAAATCGCCCTGTGTAGCGGTAACCACCATCGGCATGCCGGCTTGCACTGACGATTCCGCCAAAGGACGCGCAAAGAACAATCGGGTCGGAACCCATACCGAGTCAGGTGTGCGCTCAAGGAAACCCGCCGCGCACAAGCGATCCAAAATCGCCTTGACCCACGATTTTGATGTTATACCAAACACTTCGCATAACTTCGCGTACGAGGGGATGCTTTTCCAGTCCGCGTAATAATCTTGAAGCTTGTTGAGATACTCGCTGTCTTTGGGATGATAATCAACCATGGCACATTTTTTATACAGAACGAACGTTCTTAGAACTATAAAGAACGAACGTTCATTTGTCAATCATGTACTTTGTGGCACTTGTGTCTGCATGATTAAGAGTGTTTACAGAGTCACTGGCAATCGATGTTGCAGATTCGATCCAGTCAGCTAGAATACTAAACAACCACCAGCTAAAGCTGGTGGGTTTGAATTACGGACTGAAAGTCCGGATACGCGTCGCCTGAACGACGCGTCCTAATCGGGTTCCATTTTGAAATCATCGTTCGGCTTAGGCTCAAAGTGATGCTCCAAATATTGCTCTATCATTGCTTCCGTCATCTGGCCTACCGTCGCACAAAAGTACCCTCTCGCCCAGAAATGTCTGCCCCAATACTTCTTTTTCAGGTGCGGAAATTCTTCAAACAGCTTGCTCGACGTGCGTCCTTTGATTCGTCTCATAATCTCACTTGGCGCCATGTTTGGCGGACAGCTCGCGAGAATATGCACATGATCTTTGCTCACAACCCCTTTGACTATCCTGATCTCAAAGGCTTCACACGTCTCTCTTACCAATTCTCGAATCCGCTCCGCCACCTCTCCATTCAGCACCTTGTAGCGATACTTCGTTACCCATACAAAGTGGTATTCAATTTGAAACACCGTATGACTACCGTATCTGTACTCCATGCCCCACCTCCCTTCGTGTGGCATATTGTCGCAGCTAAAGC
>JABEVF010000024.1 GCA_013043965.1 Gallionella sp.
CAACCCACCTCTTCATTCGACCTCAGATTTATTGCTTCAGGCTCATTCCTCGTTGGAAATACAGCCATCCTTCAGGCTCATACCACATTGAATAAGGCTCCCGCTCGACTTTGTCACCTGAACTGGCTAGAATCGCCCGCCCGACTTTGGAGGGCAATTCAGTCTCACCGCGAGGTGTAAGCCAGGCAGACTCCATCGCTTCCCTCTCGGCTGGCAACCGAAACTTTATTTTATGCCGTGAAAGCTGGAACCACTGAATTGATCGTCGCGCCAAAACTACCCGCCAGACTCTCATGCTCGGCCATCGCGATTGCGTTCGCGCTGGCCGGTTGCGCCGTCGGCCCGGATTTCAAACGACCCGCCGCGCCTGAGGCAAGCAGTTACTCGCCCAAGCCCATGCCCGACACGACGACTTCGGCAGCGGTGCTGGCGGGAGAAGCGCAACACTTCAACCCGCAAGCGGACATTCCTTTCGACTGGTGGACATTGTTCCAGTCACCACAGATCAACTCGCTGATCCAGCGCGCGTTCAACGCCAATCCCGACGTCGAATCCGCGCAAGCCGCATTGCGCCAGGCACAGGAATCCGTGATCGCCCAACAGGGGTTCTTCTACCCCACCGTCAGCGCGAGTTACTCGCCGTCACGGAATAAGCTGGCGGGCAACATGGGCGGCAACTCGCCCGGCATACAGGGCAATGGCACAATCGTTCAAACTTATGCCAATCCCGCCGGCCCGGTGTTCAACGGGCCGACCTATTACAACTTTCATGTCGCGCAATTGACGGTGGGCTACGTGCCGGATGTGTTCGGCCTGAACCGCAGACAGGTCGAATCCGCGAAGGCCCAGCTAGCCGCGCAGAAACTGCAACTGGAAGCGACCTATATCACGCTGGCCGCCAACGTGGTCGCCGCCGCCATACAGGAAGCGTCGGTGCGCGCGCAGATTGCGGCATTGGAACGTATCGTCGCGATCAACCAGGAGTCACTGGGTATTCTGCGCAATCAGGCCAAGCTCGGCTATGTTTCCGGGATGGAAGTCGCAGCTCAGGAGTTTTCGCTGGCATCGGCGGAACAAGCACTGATCCCTTTACAGAAGCAACTGGAACAGACCCGCAACCTGATCCGCGCCCTGGCGGGCAATTTGCCGAATGAAGATGTGGCGGAGACCTTCGATCTTGCCAGCCTGCATCTGCCGCAGGAACTGCCCTTGAGCCTGCCCTCCAGGATCGTCGAACAACGTCCCGACGTGCGTGCCGCCGAAGAGCAAATGCATTACGCCAGCGCGCAAGCGGGGGTTGCCATCGCCAACACCTTGCCGCAATTCGCGATCGCCGCGGGCGTGGGCGGCATGGCCACCACGCCCGACTGGATGTTCCGCACCGGCGGTGGTTTCTTCAATCTCGCGGCCAGCGTAAGCCAGACCATCTTTGATGGCGGCACCTTGCACGCCCGATCTCGTGCGGCCGGGCAGGCACTGATACAGGCCGGTGCGCAATACCGCAGCACCGTCATCACCGCGCTGCAGAATGTCGCCGACACGCTGGTTACGATTCAGTCCGATGCCGATTTGTTGAAGGCCGCTGCCAAGACCGGGTTAGCCGCGCAGACCATGTTCGATCTGAGCCGCAAACAATATCAGGCTGGCCAGATCGACTACCTGACCCAGCTCGTCGCCGAGCAGAACTTCCAGCTGGCGACCCTCAATCTGGTGCAGGCACAAACCAACCGTCTCGGCGACACGGCCGCGCTTTATCAGGCACTGGGTGGCGGCTGGTGGAATCGCCCGGCAGCGGATGCCACTCGCACCACCACACCCGATACCCAATCGCAAGCAGCGGCTTCATCCGGCGTACCGCCGACTTCTTCGGCAAATGGAGAACATGTTCAATGATCAAGATGGAAAAAAAACTCGTTGTGTCGGCCATCATTTTGTTGCTGGTTGCGGCGGGCGGCTACTGGGGCTGGCAGCGCTCCCATCCCGCCAATAACGCGAGCGACAAACCCGCACCCCGCAAGTCATCCGATACGCTGCACTTCGATTTGAATGCACCGCAACTGACCTTTTTGCAGATCAAGCCCGCCGAGGCGTTCCCCGAGCCGCTGGTGGAAGCCCTCAACGCCCGCATCGCTTATGACGACAACCACACCGCGCGGATCTTCTCGCCCCTCGCCGGACGGGTGGTCAAGATCGCTGTCGAGGCCGGGCAGCACGTCAAAGCCGGAGATGTGCTGTTGCAACTGGATTCGCCGGACTATGCCGCAGCCGCCTCCGACTATGCAAAGGCCGAGGCCGATCTGAAATACAAGAAGCAGGCATACGAGCGCGCCAAACAATTGTTCGACACGCAGGGCATCGCCCGCCGCGACCTCGAGTCCGCCGAAGCAGACTGGCATCAAGCCGAGGCCGAGGCGCTGCGCACCAAGGCCCGCATGAACTATCTGGAGAGCATCGCAAAGACCACGGACGGCCAATTCAAACTGCGCGCCCCGATAGCCGGCATCATCAGCGAGCGTCAGGTCAATGCCGGCAGCGAGGTCAGGCCGGATGCCGCGAATCCGCTGTTCGTCATCACCGACCCGCAACACCTGTGGGTGCTGATCGATCTTCCGGAACGCCAGCTCGACAAAGTCAAAGTCGGTCAGCCGGTATTCGTCGAGGTCGATGCTTATCCCGATGAGATTTTCTATGGTCGCGTGACCGTGGTCGGGGCCACGCTGGATCCGCTCACGCGCCGGGTGCAGGTGCGCTGCTATCTGAGCAACCCGGAACACAAGCTGAAGCCGGAGATGTATGCGCGCGTGACGCCCGATGTGGACAATGAAGCCCATCTGCCGCGCATCCCCAATTCCGCGCTGTTCACCCAGGGCGTGTCCAGCTATGTCTTCGTCGAACT
The DNA here is from genome assembly GCA_013043965.1 of Gallionella sp. Classification (GTDB taxonomy): domain Bacteria; phylum Pseudomonadota; class Gammaproteobacteria; order Burkholderiales; family Gallionellaceae; genus Gallionella. Next base: position 2,897 of record JABEVF010000024.1, read on the forward strand.
GTCCCCCGGCGTGCTGCAACGCCGCAAAGTCGAGCTCACCCTGCAGGACCATGAATACAGTTTTGTGAAACAAGGTTTAAGTACCGGTGAGCGCGTGGTCACGAGCGGCGCTTTGCTGCTGAACTCAGAGCTGTCCGGCGAAAACTGAGATCGCGAAGACATAAACCGCAGGGAATAGAATGCCAAAAACAAGATGCTAGACAAACTCATCACCTTTGCGCTGCAACAGCGCGTATTCGTTCTCAGTGCCAGCCTGGTGCTGGTCATCTTCGGCTGGTACGCTTGGGAAAACCTGCCTATCGAAGCCTTCCCCGATGTGCAGGATGTGCAGGTGCAAGTCGTCACCCAGGGTCTGGGTCTGGCCCCGGAAGAAATCGAGCGCAATGTGACCTTGCCCATCGAGCGCGAGATGAGCGGCGTGCCGCGCATGACCCAGTTGCGTTCGGTCTCCATCACCGGCCTGTCCATCGTCACGCTGACCTTCTCCGATAACACCGACGATTATTTCGCCCGCCAGCAAGTGCTGGAAAAACTGCAAAACGTCACGCTGCCCAATGGCATCCAGCCCAGTATCGCGCCCCTCACCAACGCGGTCGGCGAGGTCTATCGTTACGTGCTGGATACGCCCGCCGACATGCCGGTACAGGACGTGCGCGTCCTGCAGGACTGGGTGATACGCCCCGCGTTGCGCACCGTCCCCGGCGTTGCCGATGTCAACAGCTTCGGCGGGGTCATCAAGGAATACCAGGTTCACGTCAACCCGTCGCTGCTGCGCAAATTCAATGTCACGCTGGACCAGGTTTCGCAAGCACTGGCCAACAATAGCTCGAACAGTGGCGGCGGCGTTTTACGGCGCGGCGATGAAGCGCTGGTGATACGCGGTATCGGCTTGTTTCAGACACTGGATGACATCGGGCGCGTTGCCGTCGTCACGCAGGGGGGCCGGCCCATCCTGGTTCGCGAAGTGGCATCGGTCGCCATCGGCGCGCGTCCGCGCTCCGGCATCGTCGCCTTCAACGAGCGCGACAACGTGGTGCAGGGCATCGTGCTGATGACCAAGGGGCAGAACGCCACCAAAGTCGTCGCCGGCATCAAGGCCAAGATAGAGGCGCTGCAGCACAAGCTGCCGCCCAACGTCAAACTGGTCCCCTATTACGACCGCACCGACCTGGTCAAGCACACGGTGCATACCGTAGTCGACAATCTGCTGGTTGGCGCGCTGCTGGTGGTATCCATCCTGGTGATCTTCCTGCGCAACTGGCAAGCCGCGCTGGCCGTGGCCGCGGTGATTCCGCTGTCGCTGTTGTTCGCTTTTGTGCTGATGGATATGCGCGGCGTATCCGCCAACCTGATCTCGTTGGGCGGGGTGGACTTCGGTATCATCATCGACAGTGCCGTCGTGCTGGTCGAAGCGCTGATGGTGAAGCTGGCTCTCGGCAATGCCGGACAATTCCCGCATCACGCCAACTATTCCTGGCGTGTGCACACCTTGAAAAATACCGCGCTGGAACTGGGTCGCCCCATCCTGTTTTCCAAAGCCATCATCATCCTCGCCTTCCTGCCGATCTTCACTTTCCAGCGCGTCGAGGGCAAAATCTTTTCGCCCATGGCTTTCACGCTGACCTTTGCCCTGCTCGGTGCGATCCTGCTGACGCTCACGCTGGTCCCGGTGTTGGTGAGCTATGCGATGAAGAACGGCGATCTCGCGGAAAAACACAGCAGCTGGATGAGCGCATTGCAGCAGCGTTATCGCCGCTTGCTGGCCTGGGGTGAGACACGGCGCAAACCTATCGTGACTGTTTCGGTGGTGCTGCTCGCGATCACGCTGCTGCTTTCGCCGCGCCTCGGCAGCGAGTTCCTGCCCAAGCTCGACGAGGGCAACATCTGGCTGACTATCACCCTGCCCCCCTCCACCGCGATTGATAAGACCAAAGAAATCGAACGCCGGGTGCGCAAGATTCTGAACGACTACCCCGAGGTGAATAACGTCACCACGCAAGTCGGACGGCCCGATGACGGCACCGATCCGAAAGGCGTGAACAATCTGGAGATAATGGCCGACCTGAATCCCAAGGACACCTGGAAATTCGCCGACAAGGAAGCGTTGATCACCGACATGGAGAAAAAGATCCACGACATCCCCGGTGTGCCCACCAACTTTTCGCAGGTGATAGAGGACAATCTGGAGGAAGCCCTGTCGGGCGTGAAAGGCGAGATCGCGGTGAAAATCTACGGTCCCGACCTGGAGATACTCGAGGACAAGAGCGAACAGATCGCCAACGTGCTGCGCAGCATACGCGGCGCGACCGATGTGGCCGCCATCAAGATCGGCGGGCAAAGCGAGCTGAATATCGTGATGAACCGCGAACAGATGGCGCGCTACGGCATCAACGTCAACGATGTGAACAGCACCATACAGACCGCGCTGGGCGGCACTGCCGTCAACGCGTTCTTCGAGGGGGACAAACGCTTCGACGTGACCGTGCGTTTGCAGGCGAGCTATCGTGACGCGGTGGACGATGTCGCCGACCTGCCGATCAATTTGCCGAACGGTAACGGCACGATCCCGCTGGGCGAGATCGCCAAGGTCGAGATCAAACAAGGCGCGGGGCGTATCAGCCGCGAGAACGGCGGCCGCCTGGTCGCAGTGAAAGCCAATCTGCTCGGTCGCGACCAGGGCGGCTTCGTCGCCGAGGCGATGGAAGCGGTCACAGACCAGGTCAAACTCCCCCCCGGCTACAGCATCACCTGGGGCGGCCAGTTCGAGAACCAGCAACGCGCTTTGGCGCGGTTGAAGATCATCGTCCCGCTCTCGGTGCTGATGATCTTCGTGCTGCTGTTCTGGGCGTTCCGTTCGATGATGAAAGCGCTATTGGTGATGCTGATGGTACCGTTCACCATCATCGGCGGCCTGGCGGGCCTGGGCCTGGCGGGCCTGCATCTGTCGGTGTCGGCGGCGGTGGGCTTCATTGCCGTGGCGGGCATCTCGGTGCAGAACGGCGTGATCATGGTCGAGCAATTCATGGAGATCATGCTCAAGGGCAAGGGTTTGAAAGAAGCGGTCGTGGAAGGCGCGGTGCTGCGTCTAAGACCCATCCTGATGACCGCATTGATGGCCGGGCTGGGCTTGCTCCCGGCAGCGCTCTCGCACGGCATCGGCTCGGAAACCCAACGTCCGTTTGCGGTGGTGATCGTGGGCGGTATCGTCACCGGCACTTTGTTCACCCTGCTGCTGCTGCCGATGTTGTACCCGCTGTTCGCCGATGAGGCACGCCATACAAACATAGTCGAGTAATCCATAGCATCGCAGCAAATCAACATCGTGCTGTCGGCATCGGCGACTCGCTGCCGCAATGGGTTACCTCGACGCTGACCGCTGGAGCCGACGCGAAATGCGGTGGGATGGCAAAAAACAACTTTACGGAACAACCGCCTTTTGTTATGTTGCGCGCCGTTTCGTTATGTGGAGGTATCCCGATGGATACGTGTTCTGGTCATTGTAGTCATTACATCCCGACGGTTGGCATACTCCCGGCAAGATAACCGCACAGCACCATCCTGTCGCTATCTCGCCGAGAGCGAGATAGCGTTCCCACCCAGAGCCTTGCTCTGATCGTATACCTTCTCATCGCGCCCGGAGACAAGCTGGATCTGCTGTCGCCCCGGTCGTTATTGCCGACCTCTTACACACGCTGTATATCAAGCATAGAGGGGGAAGCATGAGCCCGATTTTTGTTAAGGAATTCTTCGCGGGGTTTATTCGCACCCGCGCCATCAGCCGTCACTTCCGGCGGCTCGCGATACTCGACGCGATCAGAGGCACGACGGTCGCGCGCGACGTTCCTTCCGCGCTAGGTCACACCTTGACGGACGCGGCCTATAGCGCGGTAGATCCGCTGCTGGCCGGGCTGGACAGTCATCTCGACGGCTTGTCCGAGACCCAGGCGGAGCTGATCCGCGCGCGCGTCGGCACCAATGAGGTCGAGCATGAGAAGCCGCTCCCGGCCTGGCTGCATCTTTGGCATTGCTACAAGAACCCCTTCAGCCTGTTGCTGACGGTGCTGGCCGCGATCTCTTTCTTCACCGAGGACATCAAGGCGACCATCGTGATTTCCGCCATGGTGGTGCTGGCCACGTTCATCCGCTTTGTCCAGGAAAGCCGCTCCAACAATGCGGCGGACAAACTCAAAGAGATGGTGAGCAATACGGCGACCGTGCTGCGCCGCGACCCCGCGCAGGACGCCGCCGAGGAAGCGCGCCGCTATTTCAATGTGGTGCTTCACCCGAAAGGGCCGCGCAAGGCCGAGATCGCCATCAAACTGTTGGTGCCCGGCGATCTGGTGCTGCTGTCGGCGGGTGACATGATCCCCGCCGATCTCCGCATCCTGTCGGCCAAGGATCTGTTCGTCAGCCAATCGGCGATGACGGGCGAATCCATGCCGGTGGAAAAATTTGCCGCCCAGCGCGTCGCCGATGTCGGCAACGCCATCGAGCTAGACAATATCCTGTTCATGGGTACCAACGTGGTCAGCGGTTCGGCCAAGGCAGTGGTGATCGCCACCGGCGGCAACACCTATTTCGGTGCGCTGGCGCAACGGGTGACCGCCACCACGCGCACCCTGACTTCCTTTCAGGCCGGGATCAACAAGGTCAGCTGGTTGCTGATCCGTTTCATGCTGGTGATGACCCCGGTGGTGCTGCTCATCAACGGCTTTACCAAAGGGGATTGGCTGGAGGCCTCGCTATTCGCTTTGTCGGTGGCGGTGGGTCTGACACCCGAGATGCTGCCGATGATCGTCACCACGACGCTCGCCAAAGGCGCGGTGGTGTTGTCGCGGCAAAAGGTAATCGTCAAACGCCTGGATGCGATCCAGAACTTCGGCGCCATGGACGTGTTGTGCACCGACAAGACCGGCACCCTGACCCAGGACAAGATTTTTCTCGAACGCCACACCGACGTGTTCGGGCAGGCATCCGACACGGTGCTCAATTACGCTTACCTGAACAGCTATTACCAGACCGGTTTGAAAAATCTGCTGGATGTGGCGGTGCTGGAGCATGTGGAAGTTCACCGGGAACTATCCATCAACACGGCGTTTTACAAGGTCGACGAGATCCCTTTCGACTTCGTGCGCCGCCGGATGTCGGTGGTGGTTGCCGAACAGGACGGGCAACATTTGCTGATCTGCAAAGGGGCGGTGGAAGAGGTGCTCGCGATATGCGGCCAGGTCCGGCATGGCGACCAAGTGGAACCGTTGCAACCCGACGTGTTGGCGCGTATCCGCGCCGTGACCGCCTCCTTGAATGAGGAGGGCTTGCGGGTCGTCGCGGTCGCGGCAAAAGAAATGGCCAGCCCCAATATTTCGTACAGCGTTGCCGATGAAAACGCATTGACGCTGATCGGCTATATCGCCTTCCTCGACCCGCCCAAAGAATCCACCGCGCCAGCCATCAAGGCCCTCAAAGAGCATGGTGTGACCGTCAAGGTATTGACCGGTGACAACGAGCTGGTGACGCTCAAGATCTGCCGCGAAGTGGGGCTGCGGATAGAGGGGGTGCTGCTGGGCGCGCAGGTCGAAGATATGCCCGAAGCAGCGTTGGCGGAGCGGGTCGAGCAGTGCAACATTTTCGCCAAGCTGACCCCCGCCCACAAAGAGCGCATCGTCCAGGCACTGCGCCGCAACGGCCACGTGGTCGGGTTCATGGGGGACGGCATCAACGATGCGCCGGCACTGCGCGCCGCCGACATCGGCATCTCGGTGGATACCGCAGTGGACATCGCCAAAGAAGCGGCGGATATCATCCTGCTCGAGCGCAGCCTGATGGTGCTGGAAGAAGGCGTGATCGAAGGGCGCAAGACCTCGGCCAACATGCTCAAGTACATCAAGATGACCGCCAGCTCGAATTTCGGCAACGTGTTCTCGGTGCTGGTGGCGGGCGCATTCCTGCCGTTTTTGCCGATGCTGCCGCTGCATCTGCTGGTGCAGAACCTGCTGTATGATTTCTCCCAGATCGCCATCCCGTTCGATAGCGTGGACGAGGAACAGGTCAAACATCCGCAAAGCTGGAGACCGGATGACATAGGCCGCTTCATGATATTTTTCGGGCCTATCAGCTCGATATTCGACATCGCCACGTATTGTCTGATGTGGTTCGTGTTCTCCGCCAATACGACGGATCAGCAAACCCTGTTCCAGTCGGGTTGGTTTGTCGAGGGACTGATGTCGCAGACATTGGTCGTGCATATGATACGCACGCAAAAGATCCCTTTCATCCAAAGCAAACCCAGCTGGCAATTGATGGGCGCGACGATATTGATCGTCACCGCCGGGATCTTTCTGGTGATGGGGCCGTATGCGAGCTACTTCAAACTGCAAGCTTTGCCGCCGATTTACTTCGTGTATCTGTCCGTCATCCTGCTGGGTTATATGCTGCTGGCCCAAGCCATGAAAGGCATCTACACCCGCAAGTATGGCTGGCAATAATTCGGGAGCGCCGAAAAACAACGCCAGACAGCCGACATCGCGATGTCGGCCAAACGAATTTGGACATACGCCATGAAAAAAATATTGATGCTGGCTCTGCTCGCCATGCTGCCGTGCCTCGCGCACGCCGGACCATCCGAGATTATCCTGGCTGCGGCCGATGTCTCGCCAGCGGCTCAACTTTCGCCCGATACGCCCATGCAGGGTGTTCCACAAGCATGGGGCATATACGGTCAATTTACCGGTGTCAGCCAGGCGCACCCGGGTTTCACCTCGCCCTATCAAGGGGCGAACAGCCTAAGCCCCAATAACAGCAGTGCCGAAACGACCGATCTCACGCTGTTTGCCGGTGGGAGTATCTGGAGCGGTGGCGAGTTTTGGATCAACCCGGAAATCGATCAAGGGTTCGGTTTGTCCAACACGGTGGGTTTGGCCGGTTTTTCGAGCGGCGAAGCCTACAAGGTCGGCGCAAACTCGCCCTATCTGCGCCTGCCCCGCGCCTTTTATCGGCAGACCCTCAATCTGGGCGGCGCAGAGCAAACCATTGCGCCGTCCACCAACCAGATAGAGCGAACCCAATCTGCCGACAACATCGTTCTGACGTTGGGCAAGTTCTCAGTGGTGGACATCTTCGATACCAATAGTTACGCGCACGACCCCAGGTCCGACTTCATGAACTGGTCTATTGTGGACGCGGGGGCATTTGATTATGCGGCCGATGCGTGGGGGTTCACCGAGGGTGCATCCGCAGAATGGACACAATCCTGGTGGACGGTGCGCGGCGGATTTTTCAGCCTGTCCCAGACCCCGAATTCGACAGTGTTGGACCGAACCTTCACTCAGCACGAATGGGTCGGCGAGCTGGAGGAAAGACACCGGTTGTGGGACCATCCGGGCAAGGCAAAGCTACTGGGTTTCATCAACCAGGGCTATATGGGAAGCTATGCCGACGCGTTGCGTCTTGCAAGACAGACCAACAGCACGCCGAGTACGGCACTGGTGCGCCGCTACAGTTCGCAATCCGGGTTCTCGCTCAACCTAGAACAGGAGTTTTCTGCCGACATGGGGGGATTTGCGCGGGTAAGCAAGAACCAGGGCAACAATGAGGCGTTTGATTTCACCGAAATCAATCAGTCGGTATCCGCAGGGCTGTCTCTGAAAGGCGATCGTTGGAGCCGCCACGATGACACATTTGGCTTGGCCGCGGTCGCCAACGGATTATCCGGCGCGGCACGCAGTTATTTTGCGGCAGGAGGGATCGGCATATTGATAGGTGACGGGCAGCTTCCGCATTACGGCATGGAGAAGATCATGGAGACTTATTATGCCTATTCCGTGCGCGCGGTGAATCACTTGACCCTTACCCTGAACTATCAATACGTGGTCAACCCGGCCTACAACCAGGACCGGGGGCCGGTCTCGATTATCGGCGCCCGATTGCATGTAGAGTTTTAACCTGGAGGGGTGATGCGGGCTTACGCTACAAGAGTCTTGTAAACCAACCCGGCCGCCGCACAGGCGGCGATAACTTCGATGACACCACGCTGATAACGGAACAGCGCGCCAGCCGCCGCCAGCGCAATCAGAGCCGAGGCGCTATCGAACGCCCCCGCAAAACCTTTTGGCCACAGCACGTGATAGCCGAAGAACAGGACCAGGTTCAAAATGACTCCGACGACCGCCGCCGTTATCGCGGTGAGCGGGGCGGTGAACTGGAGATTGCCGTGCGTCGCTTCGACCAACGGGCCGCCCGCCAAAATGAAAATGAATGACGGCAAAAAAGTGAACCAGGTCACCAGGGTCGCCGCCAGCGCACCCGCCATAAACAACATGTCCGGCCCGAACACAGCCTTCACATAGCCGCCCACAAAACCGACAAAGGCCACCACCATGATGAGCGGCCCCGGCGTGGTTTCGCCGAGTGCCAGACCGTCCATCATCTGGGCGGTCGTGAGCCAGCCGTAATGCCCTACCGCACCCTGGTAGACGTAGGGTAATACCGCGTAAGCCCCGCCAAACGTCAGCAGCGCGGCCTTGGTGAAGAACCAGCCCATCTGCGTCAGCGTGTGATCCCAACCAAATTCCGCCGTCAATAATGCCATTGGCAGCAACCACAGCAAGCTACCGGCCAGCACCACTTTCACCAGCCCGGACCAGCGAAAGCGCGCATGTTCCGGAGTCGGCGTGTAGTCATCGATCAAGGCCGCGCCGAAAGATTTATTAGACTTGCCGTGCCCCCCGCCGGCCTTGAATTTTTCCGGCGCGATGCGCCCGCCCGCATAGCCGATCAATGCCGCCGCCGCAACAATGACGGGGAAGGGCACGTTAAGCGCGAAGATCGCCAGAAAAGCACACGTCGCGATCGACCATAGCAGACTGTTCTGGAGCGCGCGCGTACCAATGCGGTGCGCCGCCTGGAGCACGATGGCAGTCACGGCAGGCTTGATGCCATAGAACAATCCGGCCACCAGCGGCACATCACCGAACGCGATATAAATCCACGACAGCGCGATCAGGACAAACAGCGAGGGCAACACGAACAACACACCCGCGATGATGCCGCCCCAAGTGCGATGCATCATCCAGCCGATGTAGGTCGCGAGCTGCTGCGCTTCCGGGCCCGGCAGCAGCATGCAGTAGTTGAGCGCATGCAAAAAACGCTGTTCCGATATCCAGCGTTTTTTCTCGACCAGGTCGTGATGCATGATGGCGATCTGCCCCGCCGGTCCGCCGAAGCTGATGAGGCCCAGCTTGAGCCAATACCGGAAGGCTTGCGCCAGTGTGACCGGATCTGGTGGCCGGTTATCGCGCGGCGCGTTGTTGAGCATGTTGCATGGCGCGGCTATAAATCTCGAGCAGATCTTCCTCGCTCACATCGATCACGCTGTCCATTTCCTCGAGCGCGGCTTCGATAGCATCCACGGTGATCACTGCGGGCAGGATGCGCGCAGCCTGGGGTACGAACGGCTGATGCGGTGCGGGATAGTGTCGACCAGGCAGCAGATTGTTGATCAGCAAGGCAAACAACAAAGAAACACCGGTATTCATGGCGACGATACCGGTCAACCATAATCCGCCCATCTGATGGAACTGGCTTGCACCCAACACGACCGTGAGTGCGGTCGCCGCACCGGGCGGATGCAGCGCGTCCAGCACATGCATCAGCAAGATCGCCAAGGCCACGGCAAGCGCCGCCGCGACAATAGGGTCGGGGATGAGCAGGCTGATGATCCAGCCCGCCAGTGCCGAGACCGCATGCCCGACCACCAGGTTCCACGGCTGCGCCATCGGGCTGTGCGGTACCGCAAACAGCAGCACCGCCGATGCCGCAGTCGATCCCAACATGAGCAAAGGATATTGGCCCTGCGGCAGGAATTCGATCAGCAGCCCCAGCCACAAAATGGCGATGCCGCCAGCCAAGCCCCCGCGCAACTTCTCCGCGAACGTCACCGTCGCGTGGTGGTGGGGCAAAAAAAGCCGGAGGAAATGTTTCATGTTCAGAGCAGCAAGTCATATGGGGGCGCTATGATAACCGCACAGGCAAAAAGTCGCCGCGCCTTGCCTATGATACGGGCGGATGCCCTGTTTGCCCGGCCGACAGCACAGCGCTGTTGCTTTTTGCAACGTCAACCATTCAGCATTTTCATGCTTCCCTCCGCGTAACGCGTGCCGGACGCCGCTCCGATGGGAAAGAGCGCATCGAGTTCCGCCAACTGATCCTTGCTCAACCTCAGGTCCAGGGCTCGCACATTTTCTTCCAGATAGACGCGCCGCTTAGTGCCGGGGATGGGGACGATGTCATTGCCCTGCGCCAGCACCCAGGCAAGCGCGAGCTGACCCGGTGTGCAGCCGATACGTGCCGCGAGTTCTTTGAACTTGTCCACCAAGGCCAGATTTTTGGTGAAGTTCTCGCCCTGAAAGCGCGGGGTCTGGCGACGGTAATCGTCCTCGCCAAACTGATCCGGACGGGTGATAACGCCAGTCAAGAAACCCCGTCCCATCGGGCTATATGGGACAAACCCGATGCCCAGTTTGCGACAGGTCGCTAGTACGCCTTGTTCCGGGTCGCGCGACCAAAGGGAATATTCGCTTTGCAGTGCCGTGATGGGATGCGTCTTGTGCGCGCGCTCCAGTGTTTGAGAGGAGGCTTCGGACAGGCCGATGTAACGGACCTTGCCCGCCTTGACCAGCTCCGCCAGCGCACCGACCGTGTCTTCTATCGGTGTTTGCGGGTCGATACGATGCTGGTAGTAAAGGTCTATCGTTTCGACGCCGAGGCGCTTCAGGCTGCCTTCGACCGATTGCCGGATATAACCCGGGCTTCCATCGACACCACGCGCATTCGGGTTGCTGTGATCGCGCACGATACCGAATTTGGTAGCGATAAAAACCTGGTCGCGCTTACCCTTGATCGCTTTCGCAATCAGCTCTTCATTGGTATACGGACCGTACATATCGGCGGTGTCGAGAAAGTTGATGCCCAGTTCCAGGGCCCGATGAAGGGTGGCGATGGATTCGACATCATCCCGATTTGCGTAAAAATCGCTCATGCCCATACAGCCGAGGCCGATGGCGGAAACGGTTGGGCCATTAGCGCCCAGCCGGCGTGTGCCGATACGAGTGTTCATTTGATCTCCTTATCAAGAAATTTATTGTCGTTGCGCGGAATGGGGTCAATCAAACCGATTTGTTAGCGCGCTCGAAGTCAAGCAACCTTAACACATGCACGATAGCTGGCTGACCGTGACGGTATATTTTCACCGCCAATGTACCGCCAATTGCGCTCGGCTGCCACAGAGCCGTTGGACATCCCGGACAATAAAAAACCCGCGAATGCCTGTAGCAGTGCGGGTTAGTAAGACGGGTAAAACTGTTAACTGGCGGAGAGGGAGGGATTCGAACCCTCGGTAACGGAATACGCTACGCCTGATTTCGAGTCAGGTACATTCGACCACTCTGCCACCTCTCCGGTATGCGGCTTAATCATTGCGGCGCGCATTCTACCAGCAAGGCCGAAACTCGTGCAGAATGTTGCCATGCCATACACCCGACACCTGTTCAGTCCAGCCCGTTGCGCGCTGTACCCAGCCGCGCTGGCTTTGTGGCTGCTGTTGAGCGGCTGCGAACCCGCGCGGCAGCAGGTATTGCCCGACTGGCAAAACGGTGATCTGGTGGTCTTGGAAGACTCGCTGCAACCCGGCGCCGATTTTCAATTCAACCATGAATTAGCCAAGCTGTTCGCCGGATATCTGCATGCAAAACTAACCGTGATTCCCGCTGATGTAGCACATGCGCCCGAGATGCTGGCACAACATCGCGCCCATCTGGCGGCCATCGGTTTTCGCAGCAATTCCGCCTCACCCGGGTTGGTCTACGCACCCAGTTATCAGACGGTCGCCGAGCAATTGGTGTTCAACAACGCGCACGACGCACCCGCTGATATTGCCGGCATACTCGAGCTGAAGATCGCCGTGGTATCGGGTTCCGCCCAGGAAACGCTGCTGCAAGAGATCAAACGCAAACAGCCCCAGCTGCACTGGGAATCGCGTTCCGGGGTCGGGGTAGATGACCTGCTGGACGAGGTGGCGAACAGCCAATTGGATGTCACTTTTGCCAACCAGCAGCAATTCGGGGCAGCGAAGAACTTCCACGAGAATCTGGGCATAGCGAAGTTTGCTATCGCCACACCCAGCCAGCTGGCATGGGCTTTCGCGCCCGATAGCGATGCCAGGTTGCGCGAACAAGCGACGCAATTCTTCGCGGATATCAGCAAGGATGGGCGGCTGCATGGTCTGGTCGATCGCTTTTACGGGTTTAATGAACGACTGGCACCCCTCGATGCGGCGGCTTTCCTGGAGCAAGTCAATTCCACCCTGCCGCGCTATCGCGCGCTGTTCAAGGAGGCCGCTCACTGGAGCGGACTGGATTGGAAATTGATAGCGGCATTGGCCTATCAGGAATCGCACTGGAACCCGCTCGCCACCTCTTTCACAGTGTGCGCGGCATGATGATGTTGACCGAAGACACGGCCGACCAGATGAACGTGGACGACCGTCTGGACGCGCGGCAAAGCATCTTGGCCGGGGCCCGCTATCTGGCTGCGATACGCGACCAGTTACCGCTGCGCATCGCCGAGCCGGACCGCACCTGGATGGCGCTGGCCGCCTATAACCAAGGCAACGGCCATCTGGAGGACGCGCGGGTGCTCACACAACGCATGGGCATGAATGCGGATCGCTGGGTGGACGTGAAGCAATGGATGCCAAAACTGACCCGGCCCGAGTTCTTCGAACACCTCTCGCACGGTTATGCGCGAGGCGGCGAGGCGGTGATACTGGTGGAGAACATCCGCACCTACTACGACATGCTCAAACGCGCCGAATCGATCAAAGCCTCCGGCGACTTGTCCGCCACGCCTTATTACAGACTGCTGGACAGCGACAAGAAGCAGCGTATCAAGAATTTTTCCAACCGATGATCGCGATCGTGCTGGCAGACATTCCGCCCGCATTTCGCGCGCACATAAAGTCATCACAATGTCATAATCGCGGCGCACAATTACCCACTCGGAGATAGTCAACATGGCAAGAATGGTTCAATGCATCAAACTCGGGCGCGAAGCAGAAGGCCTGGATAGACTCCCCTACCCCGGCGCTTTAGGCCAGCGCCTCTTCGAACAAGTATCCAAGGAAGCATGGCAGGGCTGGATCAAGCACCAGACCATGCTGGTGAATGAGAACCGGCTGAACCTCGCCGATTTGCAGGCGCGCAAATACCTTGCGACACAAATGGAAAACTATTTCTTCGGCGGCGGCACGGACGCGATACAAGGCTATGTCCCGCCCAAGAAATGAGCTCTCATGAGGGCTTAAGATCCACTTTCCGGATGGAATGCAAAATGCCGAGGTTCGCTCAAATGATTTAAGCAGGCAATCCGCATCGCGGATACCCGCAGAAAATGGGTTTTTAGTTTGAATAAGATCTTTACCCCGCAGCAATTCCTCAACCGTGAACTCGGACAACTGGCTTTCAACCACCGCGTATTGGCTCAGGCGGAAAATGCCGCGCTGCCTTTGCTCGAGCGCCTGAAGTATCTGTGCATTGTCAGCAGCAATCTCGATGAGTTCTTTGAGATACGCGTGGCGGGTTTGAAGGAACAGATCAAGTTAGGCGTGGTCGCGAACGGTGCGGATGGCATGACCGCCAAACAGACGCTCGAACTGGTGCGCGAGCAAGCGCATCCGCTCATCGAAAGACAGTACCAGCTGTTCAATGAAGAACTCACCCCGGCGCTCGCGCAGGCCGGCATCAAATTTTTACGGCGCACGCATTGGAACGAGGCGCAACGGGCGTGGGTGCGCGACTTTTTCTTTCGCGAAGTGATGCCGGTCTTGACCCCCATCGGGCTGGATCCCGCGCATCCGTTCCCGCGCGTCCTCAACAAGAGTTTGAATTTCGCCATCGAGCTGCGGGGCAAAGATGCCTTTGGCCGCAATTCCGCGCGCGCCATCGTGCAGGCTCCGCGTATTCTGCCGCGCACCATCCCTATACCGAGTGAGATCAGCGGCTGCGAGCATGGCTTCGTGTTCCTCTCCTCTATCATCCATGCCCATGTCAACGAGCTGTTCATCGGCATGGAAGTGCTGGGTTGTTTCCAGTTCCGCGTGACCCGCAACAGCGATCTGTTCGTGGATGACGAAGAAGTTAAAAATCTGCGCCTCAGCCTTCAGGGTGAATTGCCGCAGCGCCATTTCGGCGATGCCGTGCGCCTCGAGATCGCCGACAATTGCTCGCCGCAGATCGAAGCGATGTTGCTCAAAGAACTAGACCTGGCAACGGAAGATGTGTTCCGCGTGCGTGGCCCGGTGAATCTGGTGCGCCTGATGGAAATCCCCGGCATGCTGGCACGCGACGATTTGAAGTTCCCCGCTTTTGTCCCCAGCGTGCAAACCACTTTGCAAAAAAAAGGCTCGGACATGTTCAAGGTGATACGCAAGAGCGATGTGCTATTGCACCACCCGTTCCAGTCCTTCAAACCGGTCATCGATTTCATTCAGCAGGCCGCGAGCGACCCGAAAGTCGTCGCGATCAAGCAAACCGTGTATCGCACCGGGGTCGACTCTGCCCTGATGGAAGCCCTGATAGGCGCAGCCAAGCGCGGCAAGGAAGTGACCGTGGTGGTGGAATTGCTGGCGCGCTTTGACGAGGAAGCCAATATCAACTGGGCCGGCAAGCTCGAAGAAGTCGGCGCCCATGTCGTGTACGGCGTGGTCGGTCACAAAACCCACGCCAAGATGCTCATGGTGGTGCGCCGCGAGGAAGGCAGGCTGCGCCGCTACGTGCATCTTGGTACCGGGAACTATCATCCGCGCACCGCGCTGCTCTACACCGATTTCGGGCTGTTCACTTGCCATGAGCAGATCTGCGCCGATGTGAACGAGGTGTTCGGGGAACTCACCAGCCTGGGCAAGGCGCGCACCCTGCATCATCTATGGCAGTCGCCGTTCACTTTGCACGAACAAATATTGCGTGCCATCCGGCAAGAGTCGGACTTGGCCAGGCAAGGCAAACGTGCGCATATCATGGCGAAAATGAACGCGCTGCTGGAGCCGGAAACGATCAACGCGCTCTACGAAGCCTCACAAGCCGGGGTAAAGGTGGATTTGCTGGTGCGCGGCGTATGCGCGCTGCGGCCGGGTGTGAAAGGGCTGTCGGAGAACATCCGCGTGCGCTCCGTGATAGGGCGTTTCCTGGAACACTCGCGCATCTATTATTTCCGCAACGACCTGCTGCACGATGTGTATCTGGCGAGCGCGGACTGGATGGACAGGAATTTCTTCCGGCGCATCGAGGTATGCTTCCCGGTGCTGGATAAGAAACTCAAAAAACGCGTTCTGGATGAAGGCCTGAAGATCTATATGCAAGATAACTGCCAGGCATGGGACATGGATAGCGAAGGCGCCTACAGGCTCAAACCCGCGCCCCGCAGTGCGCCCAAATGCGCACAGGACGAGCTGCTCAAACTGCTCGCGGGGACATCCGGAAAAAAGACGGGTTAATGCTTCTTGGGACGACCGGTCGGGATCTTATCCAGCTTGGCCAGGGCGCTCTTCAGTTGCGCCACACTCAACGCGGTCAACGCCTGCAAACCAGCACGTAAAACCTCGCTTTTCCTCACGTGCAGGCCCATTTTCAGGCAAGCCTCTTTGAGGTCCGCGATTTTCTGATATTCGGGTTGCGGCATGGTAAAACTATCGCGCACCACTTTTACCTTGGCTTCCTTCCTGCCCTTTTTCGCGTCGGCGGCTTTTTTGTCGGCCGTTTTAACGACGGGCTTGCTCACCGTTTTAGCGGCAGGCTTGACGGTCGCATTTTTTTTTGCGGTCGCGGTTTTTGGTTCTGGTTTTCTTGGCGCGGCTTCAGGTTTTGCTGCTGCGGCTTTGGGCGCATCTGCGTTCATGATCACTCCTTAAAATTGATGTGGAATAAACAGTGTATACAGTATATTCTTCCGGGTGAAATGTAATATTTGGGGCTGGAATGGATCTCATTTTATGGCGGCACGCCGAAGCACACGACAGTTCGCCCGACATGGCGCGCGAACTGACTCCCAAAGGCAAGAAGCAAGCCGAAAAGGTTGCCGCCTTTTTACACCGGCAGCTATCTCCCGATGCGCGCGTCCTGGTCAGCCCGGCCACGCGTACCCGCCAGACAGCCGACGCCTATACCGACCATTACACCCTCGCTCCCGGCATCGCGCCGGGAGCCTCGGCTCACGCCGTATTGCAGGCTGCGCACTGGCCCAATGCCGAAGACGCAGTGCTGATCGTCGGCCATCAACCCACCTTGGGCGCGGTTGCCGCGTTGTTGCTGGGCAGTACCGAGCCCTCGTTGAGTTTCAAGAAAGGCGCACTGTGGTGGTTCAGTCGCCGCGAGCGTGATGAATTTGCGCAGACCACTTTACGACTCGTCATCACGCCTGATCTTCTGTGAACCCACTTCAGTCTGAGAGAGTCGATCATGTTTGAGTCTGCCGAACTGGGTCACAAAATAGCCAAAACGACTTACGACAAAGCAGTCCCAAAGCTGCGCGTCGCCTTGCTCGACGCGCAATTCGACCTAGCGCAACAAGCCAGGTTTCCGGTCATCATCCTGGTCGGCGGCGTTGACGGTTCGGGCAAGAGCGAGACGGTGAACCTGCTCAACGAATGGATGGATCCGCGTCATATCCAGGTTCACGCCATGTCCGAACACAGCGACGAGAAACGCCGGTATCCGCCGATGCGGCGTTACTGGCGGGCACTGCCACCCAAAGGCAAGATCGGCGTGTTTTTCGGCTCCTGGTACACGATGCCCATCGTGCAACGCGTGCAGGGGAAAATCAATACCAGCCATCTAGACCGGCACATCGATGCGATCAATCATTTCGAGACCCTGCTCAGCGACGAAGGCGCGCTGATCATCAAGCTGTGGTTCCATCTGTCCAAAGATGCGCAGAAGCAGCGCCTCGAGGCATTGGGCAAGGATCCGCAGACCCGCTGGCGCGTCACCGATCTGGATTGGGAGCGCTACCGGCAATACGACCAATTCCGCAGCACCTCCGAACATACTTTGCGCGCCACCAGCAGCGCGCAAGCCCCGTGGATGGTCATCGAGGGAACGGATGCGCGCTATCGCAGCCTGACGGCGGGCAACATAGTGCTGGAGGCTCTGCGCAAGCGGCTCGATCGTCCGGCCCCGATACCCGCCAGCGCGCCGCCCTTGCAAGCCGCTATCGACCATCTCGACTTGTTCGACAAACTCGATATGACGCAGCGGATAAGCAATAAAGAATTCGCCTCCGAACTGGAAAAATACCAGGGCAAATTAAACCTGCTCACGCGCGATAAGCGCTTTGCCAGGCTCTCAGTCATCGCCGTATTCGAAGGCTCGGATGCGGCAGGCAAGGGTGGCGCGATACGGCGCATCACCGGCGCGCTGGACGCGCGGAATTACCGCATCGTCCCGGTCGCGGCGCCCACCGAGGAAGAACGCGCGCAGCCCTATTTGTGGCGGTTCTGGCGACACATCCCGCGCACCGGGAGATTCACGATCTTCGATCGTTCCTGGTACGGGCGAGTACTGGTGGAGCGCGTCGAAAAATTCTGCTCCGAGGCAGACTGGATGAGGGCATACGGCGAGATCAACGACTTCGAGGAACAGCTCGTCGGAAACAACGCCGTGCTCGTCAAATTCTGGCTCACCATCAGCAAGGACGAACAGTTGCGCCGCTTCAAAGAACGCGAACAGAGCACATTCAAGCGTTTTAAAATCACCCCCGATGACTGGCGAAATCGCGAAAAATGGGATGCGTATCAGACCGCCGTGTGCGACATGGTGGACAGAACCAGCATCTCCATTGCCCCGTGGACCGTGGTCGAGGCCAACGACAAAAACTTCGCCCGCATCAAGGTCCTGAAGACGCTATGCCAGCGCATCGAAGCCGCGATGAAAAAGACGCGCTCACAATAAAACGATTGGCGTTCCGTATGCTGCACTCTAACGATCGGGCCCCGGTCGGCGCGGCAGCACACAGGTGGCTTACCTGACAGCCCGTTCCCCTGATCCAACAGAATCCTCGGCGCAGTAGTTCCCGACCTTGATAAACTCGGCCACGGCGAGGTTTTCCGCGCGTAGCTGCGGGTCGATGCCCAGTGTTGCAAAATCGTTTTCCTGCAAATAAGTGCGCAAGGTATTGCGCAGAGTTTTGCGGCGCTGCCCGAATGCGGTGGCGACAATAGCCGCGAATAGTTTTTCGTCGCGCACCATAATCTGCGCGGCTGGCAGCGGAATCATTCGCACGATGGCGGAGTCTACTTTGGGCGCGGGACGGAACGATTCCGGCGGCACGTCGAGCAATTTTTCCATCGCGAAACGGTATTGCAACATCACCGACAAACGCCCATAAGCAGGCGTGGAGTGATCGGCCACCATGCGTTCGACCACCTCGTTTTGCAACATGAAGTGCATGTCGGTGACACGTTCGGCGCAGGCGGCGAAGTGGAACAGCAACGGGGTGGAGATGTTGTAGGGCAGATTGCCCACGATGCGCAGCGGCCTTGGCAGCGTCGAAAAGTCGAACTCCAGCGCGTCGCCTTCGTGGATGACGATCTTGTCCTGCGGGTAGTCCGTCTTCAAGCGCGCGATGATGTCGCGGTCGATCTCGACCACATGCAACCGGTCCAGTTTTTTCAACAGCGGGCGGGTTAGCGCGCCCAAGCCCGGACCGATCTCGACCATGTTGTCTGCGGATCCGGGACGTATCGCGGCAACAATGTCGGCGATGATGTTTTGATCGACCAGAAAATTCTGGCCAAAACGTTTCTTGGCTTGATGGCTCATTTCATCCTTTTGCAGCTTTTCGGTGCAGGCTAACCTGTACGCAAGCACCAGTGCTGCCGGGGCTAAATATGGCGTTATGTGCGCTCATTTGATCGCATTGCCCGAGCGACCTTGATCGCCTCGAGCAGGCTGCCGCTGTCGGCCTTACCCGTTCCCGCCAGGTCCAGTGCAGTGCCGTGATCGACCGAGGTGCGTATAACGGGCAGACCCAGTGTCACGTTCACGCCCTGCCCGAAGCTGGCATGTTTCAACACCGGCAAACCCTGATCGTGATACATGCTCAACACGGCATCGCATTGCGCCAGGTTGTGCGGCGTGAACAGCGTGTCGGCTGGCAACGGCGCGCTGACATCCATGCCCGCAGCGCGCAACTTGTCAAGCACCGGGACCATCACATCAAGCTCTTCACGCCCCAGATAACCACCTTCGCCCGCGTGGGGGTTGAGTCCGGCGACCAAGATACGCGGTTGTGCGATGCCGAAGCGGTTTTGCAGCTCGCGTTGCAGGATATGCAGCACGTTTTCGAGCAGCGGCGCGGTAATGGCATCCGCCACCTCGCGCAGGGACAAATGCGTGGTGGCCAGGGCCACGCGCATCCCGCCGCCGACCAGCATCATCACGACTTGCGGCGTGCCGGTTTGCTCGGCCAGGAATTCGGTGTGGCCGGTAAACGGGATACCCGCATCGTTGATGATGCCCTTGTGCACCGGCGCGGTCACCATGCCGGCGAACTCGCCGCTCTGGCAGCCTTGCAGGGCACGGCTCAATGTGGCCAGCACATAGCGGCTGTTTGCGGCATCCAGCACGCCCGCCCGGGCGGGCACCGCCAGCGGGACATGGGTCACCGTCAGTGTGCCGGGCCGATCCGAGACGGCCCGGCCCGCCGCATAGTCCTCGACGCGCAGCGCGATACCCAGTTGGGCCGCGCGTTGTTGCAGCAGGAATTTATCGGCGATACAAACCAGTGCCTGCGTATGGCGGCGCGCGGCCAGCTGCACGCACAGATCAGGGCCTATGCCGGCAGGCTCACCCGCAGTGACAACAAGTAGCCGAGTAGGCACGGCCTAGTTCTTCGGGTCGGTGTGGTATTCGACAAACGCGCGGTCACGCAACTGGCGCAACCAGTCCTGATACAAATCGTCCGATTTGATCGTGCCGATGGCGACGCGGGCCTGCTGGCGTTGTTGCTGCACGCTGACATCGGTGTTGCGGCGTTCCAAGACCTGGATCAGGTGCCAGCCGAATTGCGTTTGCACCACACCCATCTGTTTGGGTTGCAACTTGTTCATCGCCTCTTCAAATGCTGACACGGTCTGCCCCGGCGACAACCAACCCAGATCGCCGCCCTGTTGCGCGCTGCCATCTTCGGAATAGCGCTTGGCCTGCTCGGCAAAATCGGCACCGCCTTCGACACGCTGTTTGATCTCCAGTATGCGTTTTTTGGCTTCGGCTTCGGGCGTGATCTCATTGGTCTTGATCAGGATATGGCGCGCGTGGGTCTCGACCACCACCACGGGCGTGCTGCCGCTGCGCTTGGCGATCAACTTCAATATATGGAACCCGCTGCTGCTGCGCATCACCGCCGTGATTTGTCCGGGCTGCAGCTTGCGCAAAACATCAAGGAATGCCGGCGGCAACCGGTCGCTGGCGCGCCAACCCAGATCGCCGCCGGTTAACGCATCGTTGGCATCTGAAATGCCCGCCGCGACTTGGGCGAAATCCGCCCCCGATTTCAATTCGCTGTAAGCGAGCTCGGCACGCGCGCGACTCGCCTGTATCTTCTCCGCGCTGGCCTGCTCGGGCACCACCACCAGGATATGCGCGAGATGGAATTCCTCGGTGCTATCGCCCATCTTGGCTTTGTTGGCCAGGTAACCATCGACCTCGCTGTCGCTGATAATCAATTTACTTTCGACCTCGCGTTCGCGCAAACGGGTAAAGATCATCTCGTTGCGCACCTCTTCACGATACTTGGCGAAATCGATGCCGTCTTTTTCCAGCCTGGCGCGAAACGCTGCCAGATCGGCAAATTTGTTTTGTTCGGCGATCCGTTTGATCGCCAGATCAAGCTGGGCATCATCCACATGCACCCCGGATTCTTTGGCGAACTGGAGTTGTACCAGCTCATTGATCATGCGTTCCAGCATTTGCTTTTCGAGCACGTCGGCGGGAGGCAGCGGCGTACCCTGCTTTTGCAACTGCCCCACCGTCTCGCGCAACTTTTCATCCAGCTCTTGACGGGTGATCACATCGTCGTTTACCACCACGATCACCGCATCGATCAACCCGGTCTGCTGCTGAGGATCGATCTTTGGCGGCGTTTGCCCGGCGGCCTGGTCAGGCTGCGGCGCGGCGTAGGCAACCGGCAAAAAAAGCAGTGCCAGACATAGCATCAAATAATTTGTTCGCATCATTGTCTTTCAGGATTTCAAGGGGTCCCCTGCGCGGAAGTGGCCGCAGGATTGTTGCTCGTTTTACTATATCCGGGCACGTTTTGTTGGAGCAGCGACATCGGGTCCCCCGTGCCGAATTGCATAAAATTCTTCAGGTCCAGCTGCACAAAGATACCAGTAATGGATTGGAGTGTCGTGGTGACGAAGCGCTGCGCTACCAGCCGCACCGTCCAGCAGGCTTCATTATACTCAAGCCCCGCGACGGTATTCAACAGACGCTTATCGAGGAACGAATAATTGACCCGCGCGACAGTCCCCCAGTGTTGCGATATCGGCCATTGCTCGGAAACGTCGATTTGCTGATATATGTCGCGCATGAACTGATAGCCGAAGTTGAAAGTCTTTCCGGGTTCGGGACGGTAGTGCGTCACCCAGCTGTATTGTTGCATCTGGGACTGGGCGGAATTGAAGTCGACGGCCGTTTCCGCGGACAAGGTGCGCGTCAGATTACCGCTTACACCCAGCAAACTGTCGGAAATCCCCATACTCGCGCCGGGCTGGTACAGCGTGACTTGCGGCGTGATGAAACTAATACGCTGTCCCACAGTCACGTTAAAAAGCTCGGCCCCATTGTTTTTCGACAGTATCCGCGTGGTCGTCGCCAGCGTGACCTGATTGGCATCGCCAATCAAATCACCCCCGACGAACCGGTTCTCGGAGAACATCTGGGTCACATTAAAATCCGGCAGGGCCGAATCGAAATTCGGCAACATGGTTTGGTTGCGATAGGGGACATAGAGATAAAACGCGCGGGGCTCCAAAGTCTGCACATAATCCTTACCGAAGAAATTCGCATCACGTTCGAACGTCATCCCGCTATCCAAACTAAACAAAGGCAAATTACGCGATGCGTTGGGTAGCCCCGCCACATTATTGGCCCCCATCGTATATTGGGTACTGCTCAGAGTCAGCTTGGGCGTGACATAAACGGCGGGCTCGCTCACCAAAGGATAACTGATGCTGGGCGCCAGTGTTAAACGGCTTCCGTTAACGAGAGTAGGGTGCACAAAATCAACATATTGCCCGGTAAAAGCAAGCGTTGCCCCCGAAAATTCCGTTGATGTATGGGTGTTGAGTTCGGGTAACCGCGCGTAAGGCGCAATGAGGGGCGCTAGTGGGTTTTGCAATGTTTGGTATTGCTGCACCCGCACGAGGCTGTTCCAGCCGTCGGAATTTATCTTGACCCCACCCTCCTGCAACAAGTTAGCTTGCGCGGTGCTGAACATCGATGTGCCCAAATCGGTGAAGTAGTTATTATCCGACACCCGCTCGTAGTTCACATACCCGCTCACGTTGCTATTTATGACCTGATTATGCTTGACCGCGATGTGTTCCCGGTTGGTATGGGTCAGCATGTCGTTGGGCAGGATGTCGTAACTCAACGAGCCGCTGTAACTCGGGGTCAGGTAGCGAAATTCATCGTTCAGCTGCACGCCGCGTTTGGATATCAGGCGGGGGGCTATCGTTGCATCCATATTGGGTGCGATGCTCCAGTAATACGGCTCGGTAATATCCAGTCCGCCATTGCTGGTGGTGCCCTGTATAGGTGCCAGGAATCCAGATTTACGGCCATCATCGAGCGGGAAATCCATCCACGGCGCGTAGATGAAAGGCACGCCTTTGAATTCCACCGAAGCTTCATGCGCCGTACCCACCTGGCCGGCACGATCCAGTTCCAGCGTTCCCATGTTCAGCTGCCAATCGTCATTACCCGCCGGACAAGTCGTGTAGGTGGCATTGCTCAAACTGTAATGCTGCTTATCCTCTATCTCCATCACAGAACCGGTAGCGTGCCCGAAATCTCCCTGGAACTGGAATTTAGGCTGTTCCATCTTGCCACGGCCCGTGGTCATATTCATGTGCAGATGCGGCCCGCTGATTTTGTCGCCTGACGGCTGCTCCAGCACCACCCCGCCCTGGCCATCCACTTCGCGCTCGGCGGGCAAATACAACAATTTGTCGGCGCGGATCACCTTGCCGTCTTTACGCAAGGTCGCATCACCGGTTGCTTCGACCTGCTGGTCTTTTTGGCCGGACAGGCTGTCGGCCTCAAGCACGGCCTCGGTCTCACCTTGCACCGCGGGCACGGCGGACACGGGCGCGGCTGCATAAGCGCTATGCATGGCATAAAACAATAATGAGACCAGGGCGGATAAGACGCGAAACCGCATAACGCGCAGCAAATAGTATGATGGTAAACTTTTGCGAGTTTACCATTAAGACCCTCCGGGAATCCCACTATGCAACGACAGCAACAACTGGTCACTTGGCTGCACGGTCACTATCCGAACGAAACTTTCACTCTCGCCCCGGCTTCCGCCGATGCGAGTTTCCGCCGCTACTTCCGCGCCACGTTCGCGGGCGGCAACACCAAGATCGTCATGGACGCACCGCCGCAACATGAAGACTGCGCACCGTTCCTGCATGCGGGGAAGCTGTTCGAGCAAGCCGGGGTACATGTACCGCATGTGTACGCGCAAGATCTGAAGCAAGGTTTTTTGCTGCTGTCGGACCTGGGAGACACCACTTATTTGCAAGCGTTGACCGCCGACAATGCGCCGCAACTTTACGGTGCGGCCACCGACGCCCTGATAAATATCCAACTCGCCTCGCGTCCGGACGAATTGCCACTCTACGACGAAGCCCTGTTGCGCCGCGAACTGGATCTGTTCCCGGTATGGTACATCGGCCGGCATCTGGGCGTGGTGCTGAACGCCAAGCAACAGGCCAAGCTGGAAGAGGTGTACGCCCGCATCCTCGCCAACAATCTCGCACAGCCGCGCGTGTATGTGCATCGCGATTACCACTCCAGGAATCTCATGCTGACAGAACCCAATCCCGGCATCATCGATTTTCAGGATGCCGTGTACGGCCCCATCACCTATGACCTCGCCTCGCTGTTCAAGGATGCCTACGTTCGCTGGGAGGAACCGGACATCATGGACTGGCTGATACGCTATTGGGAAAAGGCACGCAAAGCGGGGCTGCCGGTGCGCGCCGACTTTGGCGAGTTCTACCGCGACTATGAAATGATGGGCGTGCAGCGCCACATCAAAGTGCTGGGCATCTTCGCCCGCCTGAGCCACCGCGACGGCAAGGATGGTTACCTGAAAGACATGCCACTGGTGATGGACTACCTGCACCGCGCCTGCGCGCGCTATATCGACCTCAAGCCGCTGCTCAATATATTGGATGAGCTGGAGCAGAAACAACCGCAAGCGGGGTACACCTTTTGAAGGCCATGATCCTTGCGGCGGGGCGCGGCGAGCGCATGAGGCCGCTCACCGACCATACCCCCAAGCCTCTGCTGCAAGCGGGCGGGAAAGCTCTTATCGTATGGCATATCGAGAGACTGGTGCGCGCGGGCATCACCGAACTCGTCATCAACCACGCGCATCTCGGCGACCAGATCGAGCAGGCATTGGGTAACGGCGGCCAGTTCGGCGCAACGATACACTACTCGTCCGAAGGCACGGCGCTCGAAACGGCGGGTGGCATCGCATTTGCATTGCATCTACTGGGCCACGAACCGTTCGCCGTCATCAACGGCGACATCTGGTGCGACTACGATTTCGCCCGGCTGCCCGCGCTCCTCGAACAGATGCGGCCTGCCCAGGATCTGGCACATCTGGTGCTGGTAGACAACCCGGCCCATCATCCCAAGGGGGATTTCACGTTGTCCGGAAACCGTATTGCCCCACTCCCTTCGCCACTTTCCGCGCCTTTGACTTTCTCCGGCATCGGCCTTTATCAGCCGTCGCTGTTCGCCCACATCCCGCGCGGAACCAAAGCCGCCCTCGCCCCCTTGCTGCGCGAACAGCTCGCGCTGGGCAAAGTAAGCGGCGAGCACCATCGCGGGGCATGGGTCGATGTCGGCACACCACAACGTCTGCACGAACTTGATGCACAATTACGCCATGACCACAGCCATGTTTGATCCCGAGATTTACGCCAAACGCCGCGCCGCACTGCTGAACAGGATGCAGCGCGGCATCGCCATTTTTCCTGCCGCAGCGGAGGTGGTGCGCAACGGCGATGCGCACTACGCCTATCGCTTCGACAGCAACCTCTATTACCTGAGCGGCTTCACCGAACCGGAAACCGTGCTGGTGCTGGTCGCCGGCCAGGAAGACAACAGCGCGCCCAGAACCATTTTGTTTTGCCGCGAGAAGAATCCGGAACGCGAGATATGGGACGGGCACCGCTTCGGCCCGGATGCCGCGCGCGAGCAGTTTGGTTTCGATGCCGCCTACCCCATCGCCCAACTCGATGAAAAGCTCATCGAGTTGATGGGCAATCAGCCCGTGCTGTTCCACCCGCTGGGGGCAAGCGCGGACTGGGACGCGCGCCTCATCAGGCTGCGCGCGGCGGTGCGGGAGAAATCGCGCAGCGGCCTGCGCGCACCGGACGAAATACACGATGTGCGCCGTTTGCTTAACGAGATGCGCTTGTTCAAAGACGAACATGAGCTGAACATCGTGCGCCGCGCCGCCGCAATTTCTACCGCAGCGCATGAACGCGCGATGCGGTTTACCCGTGCCGGGCAGTTTGAATATCAGGTCGAGGCCGAACTGCTGCATGAATTCTGCCGTCACGGCGCGCGCGACCCGGCTTACACCTCCATCGTCGCGGGGGGCGCGAACGCCTGCACGCTGCACTATGTCGGCAACGACGCTCGCCTCAAAGACGGCGACCTGCTGCTCATCGATGCGGGGTGCGAATTCGCCGGATACGCCTCCGACATCACACGCACCTACCCGGTGAACGGGAAATTCTCAGCGGCGCAAAAGGACGTGTATGAGATCGTGCTCACCGCGCAAGCCGCCGCGATCTCCCGCGCGTCACCAGGACATCATTGGAATGCGCCGCACGAGGCCGCCCTGCGCGTGTTGGCGCAGGGTTTTATCGACCTCAAACTTTGTCATGGCACGGTGGATGGCGTGCTGGAAAGCGGGAGTTACAAACAGTTCTACATGCACCGCACCGGCCATTGGCTGGGCATGGACGTGCATGATGTAGGCGACTACAAAATAGCCGAAGACTGGCGCGCCCTGCAACCCGGCATGGTGCTCACGGTCGAGCCGGGCTGCTATATCCGCCCGGCGGACAATGTCCCGCTGGCCTTGTGGAACATCGGCATACGCATCGAGGACGATGTGGTGATCACCGCGCAAGGCAATGAAGTCTTGACCGATGCCGCCCCCAAGACGGTCGCCGCCATCGAGGAGGTGATGCGGCATGAATGATGCGCTATGCGACATCGCCATCATCGGCGGCGGCCCGGTGGGAGCCGCGCTGGCTCTGGCGTTGCGCGGCAGCGGCCTGAAAATCTTCGTGCTCGAAGCGCGTGCCGCGAACGTTTCCAGCCAGGACGCGCGCGCGCTGGCTTTGTCCTACGGCAGCCGCCTGTTGCTGCAACGTCTGAACGTGTGGAACGGGTTGCAGGACGTGTCCCCGATACGCACCATCCATATTTCCCAACAAAGAAGTTTCGGTCGCACCGTGCTGAAAGCGGCGGAATTGGATGTGCCGGAACTGGGCTACGTGCTGCCCTACCCCGCCCTGCAAGGTGCTCTGGATCAAGCCCTTTCCCCCGCAAACAGAGGGGGGGAAAGGGTGCAAATAAATTATGGCGCACAGGTGACCCAATTGCGCGGCGAGCCGGACTACGCGCTGGTCCGCTACCAGCAAAACGGCGTGGAGAATTCGCTCCGTGCGCGTCTCGCGGTGGTCGCCGATGGCGGGAAATTACTGGCAGCGCTTCACCCGCCCGAAGTGCGCGACTACGGCCAGAGCGCGCTCGTCACCCACGTCACGTGCTCTGCCCCCAACGCATACACGGCTTACGAACGCTTTACCCCGCAAGGGCCGCTGGCCCTGCTGCCGTTCAAGGACGGCTATGAACTGGTGTGGACCGCGCCGCACCGGACCGCGCAAGATATGCGGGACTGGGATGACAATAAATTCTTGCGCGAACTGCAGCTACACTTCGGCGACCGCGTCGGCGAGTTCATAAGCGTGGGCAAACGCAATTGCTTCGCGCTCGGCTTGAAACGCGCACCGCACCAAACCCCGGAGCCGCACATCGTGTTGCTCGGCAACGCTGCCCAGACACTGCATCCCGTGGCGGGACAGGGTTTCAACCTGGGGCTGCGCGATGCGTGGGAATTGGCGCAGAACATCCTGGATATCGCACCCGGCGCATTGGGCATGGAGGCCATGCTCGCCGTTTACCGCAAGCAGCGCCGCGCCGACCGCGAGGCGGGGATACGCTTTACCGATAGCCTGGTGCGGCTGTTCTCCAACGATATGCCGCTGCTCAGTGCGGGGCGCGCCGCCGCGCTCACCGCGTTGGACTGCCTGCCATTTGCCGGCAAGTTTGTCGCCAGACGCATGATGTTTGGCGCGAACGGCTAATTGCAGTACTGGTTCACCGCCTGCTGCGCGGCATCCAACTGCTGCTGCCGCTGGTTATCGTCCATGTAAACACGCTCGCCGTTCTGGTCCATTTTGAACATGCGCCGACTCTGCTCCATGAGCCTCAGATTGTTGCGCGCGCCCGCGCAGTTGGCCTGCCTGGTTTGAGCGTCGGCGCGATCTTTTTCTTCTTTTTTCGCTTCTTGATCCCGGGCGGCTTTGGCCCTTTGGAAATCGGCCTCCATTTCCGCCGTAGATTTGCGCCCGTACGGGTTATCCGCGGGCGGCGCGCCGGGCTTATCCGGGAAGTGCAGCTGCTCCACATTGGTCTGGTTTTTGGGGGGATGGTCTGAGTAATGCACTTCGCCATGCTCATCGACCCACTTGTCCGGGCCCGCATAAACGCTACCACTCAGCAACAGCAGAAACAACAGCAGATATTTTTTCATGTTCTTTCCTTTATCCATCGCGACCGATTTACCCGCCGCCAAAATGCGATGCCCCCGACTTGCATCGGGGGCATCGCACAGTTCACAAAGCCGTTGCTGCGACAGCCTACCAGCGGAAACCGAACTTGGCGGTGTAAGAAGGGATAGAGCCGGTCTTGTCGTATTCCAGCGCCAAGTTGGCCAAACCAAAATTGGCATTCGCGCCGAAGAACACCTTGTTTTGACGGAACGAATCGGACGCCGTCAAACCGAGGCCGCTGGTGCTGCTGTTGGTCCACACGCTACCCACGCCCCCATAAGGAGTGAGCATGGCAAAACCCTTGGAAACCAACACATCCAGCCCCTGGGTATCCAGAGACCAGCCGGTAACCCCAGACAACTTGCTGAATGAACCGCGCACCGCCACCGCGGGTTCCGCCACGCCGCCGGCCAGAATCGCGTAACTCAGTTCGCCGCCATACAGACTGATGTTGGTGGTGGGTATCGCCGAATAGAACGCGCCCACGTCGATGTTGAAGGGCAGGCCTTTTTCGATTTGCAGCCTGGGCACGACCAAAGAGCCGGTATTGGGGCCCCCTGCTTTTTGCAACAAAGCAGAGTTTTGCAATTGAGTCGAAGTGGCTTCCACTCCTATATCGAATCCCGTCACACCCAGCGGGGCGGCCGGGGTCGCCGCCTTATAGCTCAATGCCGCACCCATATCCTGTGAGAACGACAGGAATTGTGCCTGAGAGAATCCCGCAAAATTAATATTGCCCGCCAATGCCGGTTGCGCGAAACATCCCAATACACATAACGCCGATAAACTCTTTTTCATAAAATCTCACCTTTCAACTCGTTGATCATAATGACTGCGACCGCGATGCTATCACAGTCCCGCGCGCTACCTTGCTCGGAGCTTGCAATCTTCTGAAAGTTCAATGGCAGCAGTCTAAACGGCGAGCTCCGCCACCACCGGCGCGTGATCCGAGGGCCGGTCGCGCTTGCGCGGCTCGCGGTCGATGACACAACTTTTGCATGAAGGCACCAATGCTTCGCTGATGAGAATGTGGTCGATGCGCACGCCGTGGTTGCGGCGGAACGCCATCATGCGATAGTCCCACCAGGTGTACGCTTTATCGGCCTGCTCGAACAAACGGAAACTGTCGTGCAAACCCAACTTGATGAGGTTCTGGTACTGGATGCGTTCCGCCTCGCTGACCAGGATATTGCCTTGCCACACGACGGGATCATGCACATCGCGGTCTTCGGGCGCGATGTTGTAATCGCCCAACAGCACCAGTTTCGGATAACGCTGCAACTCCCCGCGCAGCCACTCGCGCAATGCGGAAAGCCAGCCCAGTTTGTAATAATACTTGTCCGAATCGACCGCCTGCCCGTTCGGGACATACACGCACACCACGCGGATGCCGTTGATGGTCGCTGCGATAACGCGCTTCTGCTCATCATCAAAGTCCGGGATGTCGGCTTGCACTTCTTCCAGCGGGACGCGGCTCAGGATCGCCACGCCGTTGTAAGTCTTCTGTCCGCTGAACGCCGCGTGATAACCGGCGGCCAGTAATTCGGCCTGGGGGAAATCCGCATCTTGCTGTTTGGTTTCCTGCAAACACAACACCTCGACGGGATTTTTTTCCAGCCAGTCCAACACATGCGGCAGGCGCACATTCAGGGAGTTTACATTCCAGGTGGCGAGCCTCATGCCGCGTTTTCCGACAACCCGTTGTGGCGCAACAGCGCGTCTATGCTGGGTGCGCGACCACGGAAGGCGGTGAACGATTGCATCGCGTCGCGCGAGCCGCCCATCGCCAGGATCTCGGCGCGGAAGCGCGCGCCCACATCCGGGTTGAGCACGCCGTGTTCTTCAAACAGGCTGTAGGCGTCGGCGGACAACACTTCCGCCCATTTGTAGCTGTAATAACCCGCCGCATAGCCGCCGGAAAAGATGTGCGAAAAGCTGTGCGGGAAGCGGTTGAACGCGGGCGGGATCAGCACCGCGACTTCAGCGCGCACTTCGTCGAGCAATTGCAATATGGTTTTGTTTCCGCCCGCTTCGAAGTTGCTGTGCATCAGCATATCGAACAGGGAAAATTCGATCTGGCGCAAGGTCGCCAGTCCGCTCTGGAAGTTCTTCGCGGCCAGCATCTTGTCGAACAGCGCGCGTGGCAGCTGCTCCCCCGTATCCACCTGCCGCGTCATGCCCTGCAACACCTGATATTCCCAGCAGAAGTTCTCCATGAACTGGCTGGGCAGCTCGACCGCATCCCACTCCACACCGTTGATGCCGGACACGCCCAGGTCTTCCACTTCGGTGAGCAGATGATGCAAGCCGTGGCCGAATTCGTGGAACAGGGTGATGACTTCGTCGTGGGTGAACACGGCGGGCTTGCCGCCGACGGGCGATGAGAAATTACAGTTGAGGTAAGCCACGGGGGTCTGGATGCCGGCAGCCAAACGACGGCGGCCGATCACGTCGTCCATCCAGGCGCCGCCGCGCTTGCTGTTACGCGCGTACAGGTCGAGGTAGAACTGCCCGACCAGGCGGTTCTGCGCATTGCGTATGTCGAAAAAACCCACTGTCTCGTGCCACACCGGCGCGTTGGCGGCATTTATCTGCAAGCCATACAGCGTCTCGACCAGACGAAACATTCCCGTTAATACCGCATCTTCGGGGAAGTATTGTTTTACTTCCTGCTCGGAAAACGCGTAACGCTGCTCGCGCAGTTTTTCGCTGGCATAGCTGACATCCCAGGAATTCAATTCGTTCAAGCCCAGCTCTTTGCGCGCGAATTCGCGCAGTTCGGCGAGATCTTTTTCCGCGAAGGGGCGCGCGCGTTGCGCCAGTTCGCGCATGAAGTTCACCACCTGTTCGGGCGTGTCGGCCATCTTCGTCGCCAGCGACAATTCGCCAAAGCTCTTAAAGCCCAACAAACGCGCTTCCTCGCCGCGCAGTTGCACGATCTCGTTCATCAGCGGCGTGTTGTCATGGAGCGTGGTGGTTGCCGCTGTGTCAATTCCGTCCAGCCTTTGGCTGGTTACGGATTGCCTGACTTTGTTATCAGCGGCTTTATAACCACGGCCTATCTCTTGCGGGTGCTCGGGCTTGCCGAATTCGGACGCGCGGGTGCTGTAAGCGCGGTACAGTTTTTCGCGCAACGCGCGGTTGTCGGCGAACTGCATGACAGGCATATAAGACGGGGCTTTTAGCGTGAACAGCCAGCCGGATTTCCCTGTTTCGGTAGCGGCTTCCCGGGCCACCTGCAAGGCATCGGACGGCAATCCGCGCAACTCATTTTCATCGGTAACGAGCAGCGTGTAGTCGTTGGTCGCGTCCAGCAGATTGTCGGAAAAACGCGAGGACAGCTCGGACAATCGCTCCTGTATCTCCAGATAGCGCGCCTTCTTGTCATCGGCCAGCTCCGCGCCGCCAAGCCGGAAATCGCGCAGCTCGTTCTCGATGATTTTTTTGCGTGCCGCGTTCAAGCCCCCGAATTCAGGACTGTTGCGCAGAGCTTTGTATTTGTCGAACAGCGCGAGATTCTGCCCCAGCTCGGCGTAGAACGCGGTGATCTTGGGCAGCGTGGCGTTATACACCTCGCGCAATTCCGGCGAGTTCATCACCGCATTCAGATGACTTACCGGCCCCCAGGCACGCGACACGCGCTCGTTCGCGTTTTCCATCGGAGCGACGAAGTTCTGCCAGGTCGGCGGTGCGGCATCGGCCAATAACCGCTCCACCAAAGCGCGGTTCTCGGCCAGCAACTGCTCGATCGCGGGCGCGACGTGTTCGGATTTGATCTCCGCAAAGCGCGGCAGACCGGAAAAATCGAGTAATGGGTTCATGAAGTAAATGGAAATCAGGCTACGGTGGAAAATCTGTCGGCCGCATTTTACTACGAAACATTCCGGCAATCGCCCTGCTCCTTCTTGGTCAATGCACTCCAATCTTGGGACACCAAGCCGATATTGGACATCCATCACACCCAGGCGCAGTTGCGGTGCAAATCTCGCGCCCAAGAGAAATCATGTTCACATGTAACGAGTAACGAAGCTCGGGCGGAATTTTGGATTGCAGGCGATCCATGTCGCGCGGGGCGCAGTGCTTGTCCTTTTGTGTCGGCCTGACCCAGCCGAGGCGGCGGGCGATACGCCAGCAATGCGTGTCCACGGGGAAAACCTGCCTGCCCAGCGAATACATCAAAACACAGCGCGCAACTTTCTTGCCGACTCCCGGCAGCGACAACAAAAAAGCTTCGGCATCCTCGTCGCTCATCTTGCGCAATGTCTTCAGAGTCGGCTCGCCGAACTTTGCCACGATCACGTCGAGCAGCTCGCGGATCGCCTTGGCTTTCTGGTTTGACAGGCCGCCGCTGACGATAGGCCGCGCGATATATTCGGCAGGTGCTTCGGCAATGTGCAGGTGAGTGGGGAAGGTTTCTTTCAGTGAACGGAAGGTGCTGCGGTAACTCGCTTCGCCGGTTTTAGTGCTGCAAATGATGAACAGCAATTCGTCCAGCGGGTCTTTGAGGTTGTAGTGGTTGAAGTCGCGGTAACGGGTTTTTAGCGCTGCGGCAACGTCCCAAACGGTTGGAGGATATGTTCGTGTAGCCATGCCAGAGGTTTTAGGATAGTCGGTAACTCGGCCTCTTCGTAGAAATCTCTTCGTCGAAAAATTCGCGAAACGTGATGACATTGGCCTTGCCGCTGTAGCAGGTTTCCTTCGATTTTTTCAGTGACTCAGGAACGACCAGATGAATCCCCTGAGTGCTCATATCATCAATCGCGGCGCAGAGACGCGATCATCGACGGTTGCCAGAAACAGCGCGCAGTTGAATTTCTCCATCGCCACCTGCTTCCAGCGTAAGCGTCCAGCCGAGCCACATTGATTCGGTAAGTGAAAGCTAAGAGCATAGTGTCCACCAATTTTTAGTGGACACTTTCATGAACACATCCCAATC
>JABEVF010000025.1 GCA_013043965.1 Gallionella sp.
ATATCACGCGGCAATGGGCAGAAAAATTGCAATAATATTTTTAACTGAACGGAGATTAAAGTCATGTCAAGTAGAGTGAGTTTATTGTTGTTTGGATTGTTATCCGGCCTCATGCTCAGTTTGCCAGCTTGCGCCAAGGACTTACCCGACTTCACCGAACTGGTGGAAAAGCAGGGCGCAGCAGTCGTCAATATCAGTACCACACAGATCGTGCGCGACGCGGGCGGCCTGCCCAACCTGCCCGAAGACGACCCGTTCTATGAATTCTTCCGCCGTTTTGCGCCACCGGTGCCGCGCGAGCAAGAATCACAATCATTAGGTTCGGGTTTCATCATGAGTGCCGATGGTTACATCATGACCAATGCGCATGTGGTGGACCACGCCGAAAAAATCACCGTGAGGCTGACCGACAAGCGCGAGTTTAGTGCCAAGGTAATCGGCGCGGACAAGCGTACCGACGTGGCTTTGCTGAAGATCGAAGCCACCGGTTTGCCCAAGATTACGGTGGGCGACCCGAATAAACTCAAAGTCGGCGAATGGGTGGTCGCTATCGGCTCTCCGTTCGGTTTCGACAGCAGCGTGACTGCCGGCATCGTGAGTGCGAAAGGTCGCTCCTTGCCACAGGATAATTTTGTGCCTTTCATCCAGACCGACGTGGCGATCAATCCGGGTAACTCCGGCGGGCCGTTGTTCAATATGAATGGCGAGGTGGTAGGTATCAATTCGCAAATCTATACCCGTTCCGGTGGTTCGATGGGGTTGTCATTCGCCATCCCCATCGATGTGGCGACCCAAGTCGCCGACCAATTGCGCAGCACGGGCAAAGTGACCCGGGGGCGTATCGGTGTGACCATACAAGAGGTGACTCGTGAGCTGGCCGATTCATTTGGCTTGTCCCAGCCGAATGGCGCATTGGTCAGCAACGTCGAAAAAGGTGGTGCGGCCGACAAGGCGGGCATAGAGGTGAGCGACGTGATCCTCAAGTTCGACGGCAAGGTCGTGCATAGTTCCGCTGATCTGCCGCGCATCGTGGCGGCGACTAAACCCGGCAGCACGGTCAGTGTCGAGTTGTGGCGCAAGGGCGCGGCCAAGGTGGTCAGCGTGGTTGTCGCACTGATGCCCGATGAGGCGAAGTCGGTGCAAGCCGCGAATAAGCCCGATGATGAGATTGGGGAAACGATTAAACGCCTGGGTTTGGTGGTCAGCGAGCTATCCAAAGGAGAATTGCAGGATTTGCAAGTGCCAGGTGGGTTGCTGGTGCAAGAAGTCAAGAGCAGTGCGGCCCGTGCCGTGGGTTTGCAGCGGGGCGATGTCGTGCTGGCGATCGGTAATATGCAAATCCACTCGTTGAAGCAATTTAACGAAATACTCAAGCAGGTTCCTAAAGGTCGCAACGTCGCCTTGCTCGTCAGGCGCGGGGATAGCACTTCGTACATCGCCGTCAAGCTGGACGAGAAGTAGACCGGGAAGAAGAACGCCCTGCGTCTCCCGCCCAATTCGGCTAGAATTCGCGCTTTGCGAAAACGCCCCCGATCTTTCCATAATCCTCTTCCTTGCCGCCCCCCGAGCTGCAGAGCGGGAGAGGAGGCGATAATCCCCCATGGGAGAGTCAATTCTGCATCGAGCTTGTCCGATGTCTGCCTTGGTAGAAGGTTGGGGTGACGGAAATCGATAATATTTGGAATCCCATGCAGCTCATCCGTAATTTTTCTATCATTGCCCATATCGACCACGGCAAGTCCACGTTAGCTGACCGCATCATCCAGTTGTGCGGTGGTCTGTCAGACCGCGAAATGGAGGCGCAAGTGCTCGACTCTATGGATTTGGAGCGCGAGCGCGGCATCACCATCAAGGCACAGACGGCGGCCTTGTCGTACAAGGCACGCGACGGGCAGGTCTACAATCTCAACCTGATCGATACGCCGGGGCACGTCGATTTTTCCTATGAAGTCTCGCGCTCATTGTCCGCCTGTGAAGGCGCGCTGTTGGTGGTCGACGCGTCGCAAGGCGTGGAAGCTCAGACGGTGGCTAATTGCTATACCGCATTGGATCTGGGCGTGGAAGTGGTGCCGGTGTTGAATAAGATCGATTTGCCCTCCGCCAACCCGGAGAATGCGATAGAAGAGATCGAAGAGGTTATCGGTATTGATGCTCATGACGCGACGCTGTGTTCGGCGAAGACCGGCTTGGGCGTGCAGGATGTGCTGGAAGCCCTGATTGTCAAAGTCCCGCCTCCCGTGGGCGATGTTGACGCGCCGCTGCAAGCCCTGATCGTCGACTCGTGGTTCGATAATTATGTGGGCGTGGTGATGTTGGTGCGCGTGAAGAACGGCACGCTCAAACCCAAGGAAAAAATCCTGTTCATGGCGACCGCCGCGCAGCATTTGACCGAACACATCGGGGTGTTCACACCCAAGGCGCAGGACCGGGCAACTTTGAGCGCCGGGCAAGTGGGCTTTGTCATTGCGGGCATTAAAGATCTGAAAGACGCGCGCGTCGGCGACACCATCACGCATCTGGCACGCCCTGCTGCCGAGCCTTTGCCGGGCTTCAAGGAAGTGCAGCCCCAGGTGTTCGCGGGGTTGTTCCCAGTGGAATCAAATCAATACGAGGCGTTGCGCGACTCGCTGGAGAAACTCAAGCTGAACGACGCCGCATTGCGTTTTGAGCCTGAAGTATCGCAAGCCTTGGGCTTCGGTTTCCGCTGCGGTTTTCTGGGTTTGTTGCACATGGAAATCGTGCAAGAGCGCCTGGAGCGAGAGTTTGATATGGACTTGATTACCACCGCACCGACGGTGATTTACGAGGTGGTGCAGCGCGATGGGAAGGTCTTGATGGTGGACAACCCCTCAAAAATGCCCGACCCGGCAAAGATCGACGAGATACGCGAGCCTGTCGTGACCGTCAACCTCTATATGCCAAACGAATATGTGGGTGCGGTGATCACGCTGTGCACGCAAAAGCGCGGCAGCCAGATCAACATCAATTACCATGGCAAACAGGTCAATCTGGTGTACGAAATGCCGATGGCGGAAATCGTGCTGGATTTTTTCGACAAGCTGAAATCGATTTCGCGCGGTTATGCGTCGATGGATTACGAATTCAAAGAATATCGCGCGGCGGATGTGGTCAAGGTCGATATGTTGATCAATGGCGATAAAGTCGATGCCCTGGCGGTGATCGTGCATAGAGCCAACAGCCAGTATCGCGGCCGTGAAGTCGCGGCGAAGATGCGCGAGCTGATTCCGCGCCAGATGTATGACGTGGCGATACAGGCGACTATAGGCGCGAACATCATTGCGCGTGAGAACGTCAAGGCGATGCGCAAGAACGTATTGGCGAAATGTTATGGCGGCGATATATCACGCAAAAAGAAACTGCTGGAAAAACAAAAAGCCGGCAAAAAACGTATGAAACAAGTGGGCAATGTGGAAATTCCACAAGAAGCCTTTCTGGCGATTTTGCGCGTGGATAGCTAAAGGAAAATAATGGATTTCGCACTCGTCATGTTTGTGTTGTTGGTGGTCACCGGTGCTGTCTGGTTACTGGATAAATACAGCCTGTCCGCCAAGCGCGCGGTTGGCGTTGCCGAGCCTTGGTGGGTGGAATACGCCAAGAGCTTTTTCCCCGTCATCCTGCTGGTGTTCTGCATACGTTCATTCTTGGTCGAACCTTTCAAGATACCCTCCGGCTCGATGATCCCGACCCTGCAAGTGGGCGACTTTATCCTGGTGAATAAATTCACTTTCGGGCTGCGCCTGCCCATTATCAACCAAAAGATCGTGCCCTTGAGCGATCCGCAGCGCGGCGATGTGATGGTGTTTCACTATCCCGAAAACCCCTCGGTGGATTATATTAAGCGCGTGGTGGGGATACCCGGGGACACGATCGAATACCGCAACAAACAGCTGTTCATCAACGGCATCGAACAAAAGCAAACGGCGGATGGCGATTACAATTATGTCGAGAGCGGTTTGAACTTCGTGCACACCGAGCGCCGTATAGAAGAGCTGGGCGAACATAAACATCGGCTGTTGGTGAATCCCGATATGCCCAATGTGCATCTGGGCGCGATCGCCGATTTTAAAGGACGTGAAAACTGCACTTACGATGATCGCCAAGTGACGTGCAAGGTGCCGGCAGGCAACTACTTTATGATGGGAGACAATCGCGATAACAGCCGCGATAGCCGCTATTGGGGTTTCGTCCCGGATAACCAGATCGTGGGCAAGGCATTTTTTATCTGGATGAATTTCTCTGATTTGAAACGTGTGGGTTTGTCGATCAACTAAGCGGGGGAAGCGATGATGAATACAGCAATGCCTAAGCAACAAGCGGGAATCACTTTTAGCGGATTTATCGTAGGTGCTTTTCTGCTGGTGGTGGTGACGCTGTTTGGCTTTAAACTCATTCCCGCTTATCTGGAGAATGTAAAGATCCAGCACCTTTTTGACGTGGTTTCCCACGACCCCGCGATGCAGAGTGCGGGCGCGCATGACATCTTGTTATCCTATGACAGGCGCGCCTCGGTTGAGGGAATTGATGCCATCAGATCCAGCGACATCGAACTCAGCAAAGGCGACGATGGCCGCCCGATACTGACGGCGAGCTATGCTGTCAAAGTCAAGTTGGGTGGCAATGTCAGCCTGTATCTGGAATTCAACCCCACCAGTGTCGGCAAATAGTCATCCACCGCGCCTGGACGAAACAGTCCGGCATGCCGCGTTGTGCGAGCAGCTGGGCTATACGTTCAAACAGCCGCAGTTTTTGCAGCGTGCGCTGACGCATCGCAGTTACTCGCCCGAGCACTATGAGCGCCTTGAATTCTTGGGCGATAGCGTGCTTGGTTGCGTGATCGCCCATCATCTGTGTGCGGTTTTCCCGCAGCTGAGCGAAGGCGAGTTGTCGCGGCTGCGCTCCAATCTGGTCAAGGAGGAGACGCTGGTCACCCTGGCGCAGCAACTCGATCTGGGTTCCTGTCTCAGGCTTGGCGAGGGCGAGCGCAAGAGCGCGGGTTTTCGCCGCCCGTCGATCTTGGCGGACGCGCTGGAAGCCATATTCGGCGCGGTCTTTCTGGATGCGGGTTTTGCCGCCGCCGAACAAGTCGTGCTGCATCTGTTCGTCCCGTATCTGGCCCAGGTGGATATCAAAACACTGGGTAAAGATGCTAAGTCATTACTGCAAGAGTATTTGCAAAGTCAATATATCGCGCTGCCAACTTATACCGTGCTTGCCACGCAGGGGTTGGCACATGAGCAAGTGTTTCAGGTGGAGTGTTCGATTCCCTCACTCAAGGTCACCACACGCGGCGAGGGCGTAAGCCGCCGTCATGCCGAACAACAAGCGGCGCTGGCCGCATATCAACTGATAGGAAAATAAAATGACCGAAGCCACCACGCAAGATGACTCATTTCGTAGCGGCTTTGTCGCCATCGTGGGACGGCCCAACGTCGGCAAGTCCACGCTGCTCAACCATCTTATCGGGCAAAAGATCAGCATCACCTCGCGCAAGGCGCAGACTACGCGCCACCGCATCCACGGTATCTTCACCGACGCGCATTCTCAGTTCGTGTTCGTCGATACGCCGGGGTTTCAGACCAAGCATCTGAATGCATTGAACCGCGGCATGAACCGGGTGGTGACCAGCAGTTTGCGCGATGTGCAAGTGGTGATGTATGTGATCGAAGCGATGCGCTACGACGAGCGCGACCAGGAGGTGCTCAAGCTACTGCCGGATAACAGGCCCGTGCTGTTGATCATCAACAAGATCGACGAGGTGGCGGACAAAGGCCAGCTGTTCAGCTTTGCCGAACGGGTCGCGCAGGATTTCAAGTTCGCCGAGATCGTGCCGGTGAGCGCCAAGAAAGGCGTGCGTCTGGAAGAGTTGAAGCAGGCGTTGCGGCGTTTTCTTCCAGAAGGCGAAATGATCTATGACGCGGACGACATCACCGACCGCAGCGAAAAATTCCTGGCGGCGGAGATGTTACGCGAAAAGGTTTTTCGTTTCACCGGCGAAGAGTTGCCGTACTCGGTCAGCGTCGTAATCGAGCAATTCAAGCTGGAAGGCAAGCTGCGCCGTATCAGTGCCGCCATCCTGGTGGACAAGGAAGCGCACAAGGCCATGCTCATCGGCAGCAAGGGCGAGAAACTCAAAGAGATCGCCACCCAGGCGCGCCTCGACATGGAAAAACTGTACGATGGAAAGGTGTTTTTGGAGGTGTTCGTCAAAGTCCGCAGCGGTTGGGCGGACGATGCCCGCGTGTTGCGCACTTTGGGTTACGAATGACCGCAGCCTCCCGGCACAATAAACAGCAGGATGAGATCGCATTCGTGTTGCACAGCTATCCGTTTCGCGAGACCAGCCTGATACTCGATGTGTTCAGTCGTTCGCACGGCAGACTGGCGATTGTGGCGCGCGGGGCGCGCCGCCCAAAATCGGGTTTGCGCGGCTTGTTGATGAACTTCCAGCCGGTGCTGTTGAGCTGGTTCGGCAAGGGCGAAGTGCGCACTTTGCATAGCGCGCAATGGCAGGGCGGCCAGCCCTATTTGCAGGGAACCGCCTTGATGTGCGGCTTTTATCTGAATGAATTGATGATCAATCTGCTGGCACGCGACGATGCGCATGCACACTTGTTCGATTACTATCGCGCGACCCTGTATCGTTTGGCGCACGAAACCGATCATGCCGCCACGCTGCGTTGCTTCGAGAAACATCTGCTGCAAGAACTGGGTTACGCGCTGGAGCTGGAACGGGAAGCGGGCAGCGGCAAAGCGGTACAGCCGTACGCGAATTATCGTTACGCGCTGGAGCGTGGCCCGGTGTCGGACAACGGTGATGCGCGCGTGGGGTTGCCGGTATCGGGCAAGACCTTGCTGGATATGGCGACGGATGATTATGCCGATCCGATGACCGCGCAGCAAAGCAAGCAACTGATGCGCGTGCTGCTGAATCATCATCTCGGCGGCAAGGCATTGCACACGCGGGAACTGATTAAGGAGTTACAAAAAATATGATGAAGCTCGGCTTGAATATCGACCACGTCGCGACGTTGCGCCAGGTGCGCGGTTCGCGTTATCCCAATGTGGTGCGTGCCGCGTTGCTGGCCGAATCGGCTGGTGTGGATGCCATCACGCTGCATTTGCGCGAAGACCGCCGCCACATTCAAGACCGCGATGTGTCGGCATTGCGCGACATGTTGCAAGTGCGCATGAATCTGGAGAGCGCGGTCACCGAAGAAATGATCGCCATCGCGCTGCGCACCAAGCCGCATGATCTGTGCCTCGTGCCGGAACGCCGCGAAGAGCTGACCACCGAAGGCGGGCTGGATGTGCTGCGTTATTTCGATGCCATACAGTCCGCCTGCGCGCGCTGTGCCGAAGCCGGAATTCGCGTATCTTTGTTCATCGATCCCGATCAAAAACAAATCGATGCGGCCAAGCGTGCGGGCGCGCCGGTGATCGAACTGCATACCGGAAAATATGCCGATGCCGACAGCGTGCCGAAACATCAACACGAGCTGCAACGCCTGTGCATCGCCACTGCACACGGTCATGCACAAGGGCTGCAAGTCAATGCCGGACACGGCTTGCACTACCACAACGTGCAAGACATCGCCGCCATTCCGCATCTGGTCGAACTGAATATCGGCCACGCCATCATCGCCGAAGCGCTGTTCATCGGGCTCGAAGCGGCGATTAAAAAGATGAAGAACCTGCTCGCCGTTCAGCAATGATTTTTGGCATAGGAACGGACATCGTCGAATACGCCCGCATAGAAAAATTATATGCGCGCCACGGTCAGCGTTTTGCAAGCAGAGTATCGAGTGAGCGCGAGTTATCGGAGTTGGAAAACCACACTCATCCCGCGCGCTTCCTAGCCAAGCGCTTCGCCGCCAAAGAGGCGTTCGCCAAGGCGATGGGCAGCGGTCTGCGTCATCCCGTGACCTTGCAGCGTATCAGCATCACCCACGATGGGCTGGGCAAACCCGTGTTGCAATTCGACAAGTTGCTGCGCGATTATCTGGTGCAGGCCGGGGTGACAGGACATCATCTTTCCATCAGCGACGAACGCAGCATGATCGTTGCCTTTGTCGTGTTGGAGATGCACTAGGGTCAGTGCTGGATAAGCTGCGATGCCACCTGGGCGGTTAGCCCTGCCATTACCTGCCGGGCTGTATGAGTGCCCACAGCACGCGCCGGCCGCAAAGTTTTTTGCCGCTCCGTGTGTCGAGGAAATGAATCTATCAGAGATTGGGCGCAAGCGTTCTGGCCATCTTGTATACGGTATGACCCGGCGGCTGAGCTCAGCCTTTATGCAACACGGCGTGTCAGCCAGTATGCCGGTGATGTCGCCCAGTAATATCTCGCTGTCGAATAAGGAATTCTCAACCAAACGTCTGGCACGAGACTGAACATCCCCAAGTGCACCCATCTCATGCGCAACGCACTATTGTTGTGCGCCAACTCCTGTGTTTTGCACAGGCTCCGCGTTTAATCGCGCTGATCACGGTCTGGCTCGCTTATTGCTGCATCGTGTTCAAGATGCGGGGAGCTAAATTGAAAAGAATTTTGATCATTGATGATTTGAGAGACCGGGCCGCGTGGTTGAAGGCCAGTCTTGAATTGGCTGACTTCGATGTGGTCGGGGTGCTGGCTTGGGAGCAAGTGAGCGAGCAATCGATACAGGCGGCATCGGCTGATGTGATTATCGTCGATGCCAATGCGCCGGGACGCGACACGCTGGAGCAGATCAGCCTGATGTCCACTACTTTGGAAAAACCGGTGGTGGTTCTGGGGGCACAGAAAGATCAACGCAGTATCGAGGCGGCCATGCGGGCCGGGGTCAGTGCCTACGTCGCGCATACGGTGCAGGGCGAGGATCTGAGAGGCATCATCCAAGTGGCCGCAGCCCGGTTTTCCGAATACAAACGTTTGCGCGATGAGTTGAAAGAGGCCAAGGATCAATTAGTCGAGCGCAAGCTGGTCGATCAGGCCAAGGGAATACTGATAGCAGACCACGGCTACAGTGAAGCGGATGCGTATAAGCGGATGCGCAGCATGGCAATGAGCAAGGGAAAGCGTCTAGTAGAGATTGCCGAGGCGATCATTCTGGCTAAAGAATTGAGTGCATGATGTTGGGGCTATGTTTTGGTTCGCGCACTGATCTGGGTGCTCCGGTGCACCAACGCTAAGGTCTGTCTTAGCCATTCAATCCAATCCGAAAATAGAAAACACAATATCTATATGATTAAAAATAAAAAGTAATTGTTTTTTAGATGGCATGACTATTGCTTTTAATAAACCATCGACGAATCAGCGGCGATTCTGAGACTCGGTAATATAGGACAAAGGCGTCCCACTGCGTAGATCGCGGTCGGATGCCTTTTTGCTTTTGAAGCGCAGTTTTATCTTAGGAGAGAACCGGAAATGGATGGCTCAAAAAATGGAATCAGTGGCGATCAGGCAGCGGGCGTTGAACAAAACACTAGGAGAGAGTTTATGAAGCAGGCAGCTGTGTTGCTGGGTACGGCTGGGATCATGTCCATGGTGCCCATGGGTACACGGGCCGCTGCCTGGGCGGGTGGCTCTGATGCGCCGGAACTTAAAGAGGTTAAGGTGGGCTTTATTCCGCTGACTGATTGCGCCTCTGTGGTGATCGCTTCCGTGATGAAGTTCGATGAAAAATATGGCATCAAGCTTGTTCCGTCCAAGGAAGCATCATGGGCTGCGGTGCGCGACAAGCTGGTAAATGGCGAACTGCATGCGGCGCATGTCCTGTATGGTCTGATTTATGGCGTGGAATTAGGTATCGGTGGTCAACAGAAAGACATGTCTGTGCTGATGACGCTCAATAACAACGGTCAGGGGATTACCCTTTCCAATCAGCTCAAGGACAAGGGGGCGACCAGCGGCACGGCTCTGAAAAAACTGGTGGATAGCGAGAAGCGAGACTACACCTTTGCCCAGACATTTCCCACCGGTACACATGCCATGTGGTTGTATTACTGGCTGGCCAGCTACGACATCAACCCGCTCAGCGACGTGAAAACCATCACCGTTCCACCGCCGCAAATGGTGGCCAATATGCGCGTCGGCAATATGGATGGCTTCTGCGTCGGAGAGCCTTGGAACAACCGTGCCATCTACGACAAGATCGGCTTCACCGCCACGACCACGCAAGACATTTGGAAGGATCATCCCGAGAAGGTGCTGGGCAGTACCGCGGAGTTCGCGCAGAAGTATCCCAACACCGCACGCGCTTTGATCATGGCGGTGCTGGAAGCCTCCAAATACATAGATGACATGTCCAACCGCCACAAGGTCGCCGAGATCATCGCCGACAAGGCTTATGTGAACTGTCCGGTGGACGTGATCGACCAGCGCTTCGAGGGCAAATACGAAGATGGTTTGGGCAAGAAGTGGAACGACCCCAACTACATGAAATTCTGTAATGACGGTGCGGTGAACTTCCCCTATCTGTCCGACGGCATGTGGTTCCTGACGCAGCACAAACGCTGGGGCCTGCTCAAGACCGATCCGGATTATCTGGCGGTGGCCAGGAAGATCAATCAGATCGAACTATACAAACAGGCCGCATCCGAAGTCAAAGTATCGGTTCCCAAGGATGTGATGCGCACCTCGAAATTGATGGATGGCACGGTCTGGGACGGCAAAGACCCGAAAAAATATGCGGCCAGCTTCAAGGTGCGAGCATGACCAGGATCGGAAGATTCTTTGCCGACAACTTGCTCCCGCCGTTTTTGGGCATGGGGATGTTCATCTTGATTTGGGCGATGGTGGCACAGACCAATGAGAGTTTGCCCAGCCCGCTCAAGACTTGGGATTCTGCCGTCACGTTGTTCAGCGATCCTTTCTACAAAAAAGGGCCGAACGATCAGGGTATCGGTTGGAACATTCTCAATTCACTGGAGCGGGTCGGCATCGGTTTCGGGCTGGCCGCGCTGATCGGTATTCCGCTGGGGTTCATGGTGGGGCGCTTCGATTTTCTGGACAAAATGAGCGCACCTATC
Organism: Gallionella sp.; assembly: GCA_013043965.1. Lineage (GTDB taxonomy): Bacteria > Pseudomonadota > Gammaproteobacteria > Burkholderiales > Gallionellaceae > Gallionella. Next base: position 11,031 of record JABEVF010000025.1, read on the forward strand.
GTGAGCATGCTCAGGCCGGTATCCCCGCTGGCTTGGTTGCCCATAGGCCTGCTGGTGTTCAAGGCGGCGAATCCTGCCGCCATCTGGGTGATTTTCATCTCCAGCATTTGGCCGATGATCATCAATACTTCGATGGGGGTACGCCAGTTGCCTCAGGACTATCTGAACGTGGCGCGTGTGCTCAATCTGTCGGAGTGGAAGATATTCACCAAGATATTGTTTCCCGCGACCCTGCCCTACATGTTGACCGGCATCCGCCTGGCGATAGGCACGGCTTGGCTGGTGATCGTCGCCGCCGAAATGCTGACCGGCGGGGTAGGTATCGGATTCTGGGTGTGGGACGAATGGAACAACCTGAACGTCGAACACATCATCATCGCGATCTTCGTCGTCGGCATCGTCGGTTTGCTGCTGGAGACGTTGCTCGTGCAGATCGCCAAACGATTCAGTTATTAACCGAAGCGAATAGGCGGTAGCTAGTAGCGGGTAGCCAAACAAAACCGCAATTGCGACTAGCAACAGGCTACGGGCTAACTTAGGAATTAAAAATGAAAAGTTATGTACGCATAGAAAACGTGCAGATGTCGTTTGAGGCCAAGCAGGGCACGTTCGTCGCGCTCAAGGACATCAATCTAAACATCAATCGCGGCGAGTTCATTACCTTGATCGGGCATTCTGGTTGCGGAAAATCGACATTGCTCAACCTGATCGCGGGGCTACTGATGCCGACAAACGGAATCATGCTCTGCGCGGGCCGTGAGATCGCGGGCCCAGGGCCGGATCGCGGTGTGGTGTTCCAGAACCACTCGCTGCTGCCCTGGCTGACTTGTTTCGACAATGTCCATCTCGCGGTCGAACGGGTATTCGGTGCAACGGAAAACCGTGCGCAGTTGCAACAGCGCACCCGCGAGGCACTGGCTTTGGTGCACCTGACTCATGCTGAACACAAATACCCGCATGAGATTTCCGGCGGCATGAAACAGCGTGTCGGTATCGCGCGCGCGCTGTCCATGCAACCCAAAGTGTTGCTGATGGATGAGCCGTTCGGTGCGTTGGACGCGTTGACCCGCGCACACCTTCAGGATGAGTTGATGAAGATTGTAGCAAGCACCAACAGCACGGTGGCGATGGTCACGCACGATGTGGATGAGGCGGTGTTGTTGTCAGACCGTATCGTGATGATGAGCAATGGCCCGGCGGCGATTATAGGCGACATCCTGGCCGTCGACCTGCCGCGTCCGCGCGACCGGCTGGCGCTCGCCGCGGATCCGCGCTATCACCGCCTGCGCGGACAGGTGCTGGAGTTCCTTTATCACCGGCAACTGAGATTGGCCGCATAGGCTATTTGCCCGGCACATGAGAACCTTTCATCAAGATGGAGACGAGGAGATATGTTTAAAAATAGTCTGAGTAAATACCGGGCCATTATCCTGGCCGTTGGCCTGTTCCTGGTCGTGGACCTGGGCGAGCTGGTGATGAATTTCATTATCGCCTCCCAGATCCAGAACGATGCTGCGGCCGTCAATCTGGCGGGCCGCCAGCGCATGCTGTCGCAACGCATGGCCAAGACGCTTTACCAAATCGAGGATGACACACGCGCCGGCCAGCCCATCGGTGAACAGATCGATGAGTTGAAACTTACCTTCGCGCTGTTCGATACGACACTGATGGCTTTTAGCCGGGGAGGAGAGGTTAAAGGCGGCACTGGCGACCGCATGTATCTGGCGGCCGTCGGGGATGAGGCCGGGCAAACAATTTTGCAAGCAGCCAATGCCGTATGGGTACCCTATCGTGCCCTGGTGCGGGCCACGTTCACCGATCCCAATCCGGCCAACCTTCAGATTGCGGTCGGTGCCACTGCCGCGAACAGTCTGCAATTGCTCAAGCTGATGAACGATCTGACTACACATATGGAAAAGGCATCCGCAGCCAAGGCCCAGACCTTGCGGATCGTGCAGACGGGGGGCATGGTGCTCGCGATCCTGAATTTCTTTCTCATCTTGTTCCATTTCGTGAAGCAGTTGCGCCGCAGCGATCAGGAGTTGGAAGAGGCCAAGCAGGAAACCGACCAGATACTGATCACGGTGAACCAGGGGATATTCCTGCTCGATCAGAATATGCGCATCGGCACCCAGTATTCCAAGGAGTTGGAGATACTATTCCGTCGGAGTGATCTGGCGCACCAGGATTTCATCGTCTTGTTGGGCGAACATGTCTCCGAACGTACTCTGCAACTGGTGAAGGACTATATCGGTCTGCTGCTCAAACGCCACGTCAACGAGAATCTGGTCGCGGATCTGAACCCGCTGGACCGGGTGCAAATGAGTTTTCAGGAGCCTGGTGGTGGACTGGTGGCGAAGTACCTGGATTTCCGTTTCCGCAGGGTACTCGAAGAAAATACTCTGTCCCATATTCTGGTGACTGTTTCGGATACGACCGAGCGGGTGCGTCTGGAGCAGGATCTCGTCCAGGCCAATGAGCGCGCGGAACAACAGATCAAAATGGTGTCGGAACTGCTGTTGCTCGACCCCGCCGATTTGCCGGAAATGATACAGCGCACGCGGGGCGGCCTGATTGAAGTCAACGATATCCTGCGCCAGCCCGCGCACGACACCGGTGCGTTAGCGGATAAGCTCAACCGCATTTACCGGATCGTGCACCGCATCAAGGGCGATGCGGGCGCAGTCGGACTGTCGCTGATCGAAAGCCATGCGCATCAAGTGGAAGACACGCTGGCCGAACTGGTGGCTCGTCGGACGACGACACTCACGGGCAACGATTTCATCCCCGCCACGGTGCAAATAGAGCGGCTATTGTCCCTGATCGACAACGTCGAAAAAATGCTAAGCCGTTTGACGAATTTGCGTGGCGTGATCGCGCCGCAGGCGGCCACGGTAGAGGTGCTATCGCTGTCGCGCCGTCTGGCGGCGCTCGCGGAACGTGCGGCGAATCGTGGCGGCAAATCAGTCAAGCTGGTGACGCGCGGACTGGACGATACGGCGATACCCGAGCTGTACCGCCACGAGGTTCAAGAACTGGCGCAGCAGTTGGTGCGCAACGCCGTCGCGCATGGCATCGAATCGCCCGCGCTGCGGGAGAGCAAGAATAAGCCTGACACCGGCCTGGTCAGCATCGCCTGGGCGCAACGGCAGGAGGGAGATTTCGAGCTGACCGTGGAGGACGATGGTGCGGGCATCCTGCTCGATGCCATACGCGAACGGCTCGTGGCAAACGGCATGTCTGCGGCGCAAGCCATGGCTCTCAGTGCGTCGCAGTTGCTCGAACAGTTGTTCAAGCCGGGCTTTAGTACCCGTGAAAACATCGACGAAGATGCCGGTCGCGGCGTGGGGCTGGATGCCGTGCATGCAATTGTACAGAGGCTTGGCGGACGCGTTCGAGTGCACAGCCGGCCCGGCCAGCTGACCCGGTTTCACGTTCTGTTGCCTGCCGTCGAACCCGTCTCGGAGAGTATCGCGCTATGAAACTGATGATAGTTGACGATTCGGGTGTTATCCGGAACAAGATCGCGCGTGGTGCAGCAGCCAAGCAATTCGTGATCGTCGGGATGGCGAGGGATGGCGACGAGGCGCTCACGTTGTTTCGCGAATTCCAGCCCGAGGTGGTGACCATGGATCTGACCATGCCGCGCATGGATGGCATCGCCTGCATACAGGCTTTGCTCGCGATGAGTCCCGCTACCTTGATACTGGTCGTCTCCGCGTTGGCGGACAAAGCCACCGCCATCGAGGCCCTAAAACTTGGGGCGCACGGTTTTTTGCTCAAACCGTTCTCGGACGAGAAGATCGGCGAAACACTACTCGAACTCATCAGGGGAGCGGTTCATGGATGAAAAATGGGTGCAAATTTTTGTCAACGGCGCACGCGACTATTTCGGTGGAATTTCCGACACGCCTGCCAAGGTGGGCACGTCTTATCTTTCCGAATCCATCGCAAACGATTTGCTGGACTACACCGGGATTATCGGGATCAGCGGCCTGTGCAGGGGGCGACTCTACTTCAGCGCCCCAAGCACCATGCTGCGCCACCTGCTGGTCACGTTGGGGGAAGTGCACGCGGACAGCAGCTACATGGCGGATATGGTTGGCGAGGCCGCGAATACGCTCTCAGGCAACTCGCGGCGCGAACTCGGCCGCGATTTTGTCATCTCGCCACCGACCGTGATCGAGGGTGTTCCCACCGGTGATCAGCTGCCGCGCAGTTTGCGTTCGCTGGTGATCCCGATTATCTGGCATAAGTACCGGGCCTCGCTCGTGCTCAGTATCGAGAGCATCCACGAACCGGTGGCCGCGAACGGTTGAGCGAGGCCTTCAGCCTCTCAATAGCAGCAGGGCATTGGCCAGGTTAATACCTGGCTGGCAACGGATGGGCCTAGCATTTCTTGATACGAAGGGAGTCATTCCATGGATGAAGCAAAACGCAAGTCGACACCGGTCAGTTTGAGCGGCAACTATTTCGCAGAATCCGTTTATCGGCGGGAGAGAGTAGTCGAATTTCCCACGTTGTTCCATCAAGATAAGGCCCCTGCTGAAACGCTAACGGCAGGTGGTTTGGAGCTGACCCTCGCCACCAACCGCGTGTATGCCTATGGCGTGTTGATCGAGCTTGGCCCAACCGAATTTCGCATGTTGCATTTTTTCATGAGCCATATGGAGCGGGTGTATAGCCGCGCACAGTTATTGGATCAGGTATGGGAAAAGAAAGTGGTGGTCGAAGAGCGCACGGTAGATGTTCATGTGCGGCATTTGCGGGCGGTGCTGGAACCCGCAGGTCTGGGGTGTTTGATACAAACGGTGCGCGGCCGGGGCTATCGATTTTCGCTGGAGGCTTGAGTGCCGCACGACCAAGTTCTTGGTGGATTCAAAAACAAGCGCGCCGGATGCGATGCTGCGCAGATTTGAACGAATCGATGCACCAATATCATGCTTGGCTGCGTCATTGTAGATCGAAATACCGAACTAGATGTTATGCAATATTATGATTATAAATAAATAATAGCTTATTTTTATTTTTGGCACGACATTTGCTTGATAGTCTACAGCGGGTCAACGAAGACTCGGATTGTTTGAAATATAAGGACAAAGGCGTCCCACTGCATATACACGCAGTCGGACGCTTTTTTATTTTGAATTGTCATGCAGTTCGTTCAGGTGGCAAGGCGCGGATCGCCAAACCGTAAGACAACAGGCTAATTCATGGAGAAATCATAATGGGATCAGGATTCTGGCAGGCAGGCCACAGGCCGACTTTGTTTGCGGCATTTTTGTACTTCGATATGAGTTTCATGGTGTGGGTGATATTGGGTCCGCTGGGCGTACAGATCGCTAATGACCTGGGGCTTAGCGCGGCGCAAAAAGGCTTGATGGTAGCGACACCTGTGCTGTCTGGCGCGTTGTTGCGCCTGGTGATGGGCGTGATGGTGGATCATCTGAAACCCAAGCTGGCCGGCGCGATCGGGCAGGTTGTCGTGATCGTGGCACTGGTTCTCGCTTGGTGGCTGGGCGTGCACACCTTTCAGCAAGTGCTGGTGTTGGGTGTGTTTTTGGGGGTGGCGGGTGCTGCGTTCGCGGTGGCCTTGCCTCTGGCATCGCGCTGGTATCCGCCGGAGCATCAGGGCACGGCTTTGGGTATCGCCGGGGCGGGGAATTCCGGCACGGTGCTGGCGGCCTTGTTTGCGCCGTTACTGGCAACTATTTTCGGCTGGCAGAACGTGCTTGGTCTGGCCGCGATACCTCTGACGGTGGTGTTCTGCGTTTATCTGGTGATGGCAAAGAACAGTCCTAATTGTCCGCCGGCCAAATCGCTGGCCGATTATCTGAAGGTGATGCGAGACAAAGATGCCTGGTGGTTCATGTTTTTCTACAGCGTGACGTTCGGCGGTTTTGTCGGGCTGGCGGCTTCGTTGACGATTTATTTCAATACACAATATGGCCTGAGCCCGGTGATGGCCGGTTATTTTACGGCCGCCTGTGTGTTCGCCGGTTCGCTGGTGAGGCCGTTGGGCGGTATGTTGGCGGATCGTATCGGTGGCATACGCACGCTTTCGATGATGTACGCGCTGGCTGGAATATCTCTCGCGGTCGTGAGTCTGGGGTTGCCGCAAGCGTGGATGTCTCTGCTGGTGTTCATTGCCGCGATGCTGTCTTTGGGTACGGGTAATGGCGCGGTGTTCCAGTTGGTGCCGCAACGTTTCCACAAGGAGATCGGTGTGATGACCGGTTTGGTTGGTATGGCAGGTGGCATCGGGGGCTTCTATCTGGCATCGAGTCTGGGTTACGCCAAGCAGTTGACCGGTAACTATCAATACGGCTTTCTGATCTTCTCCGGTTTGACTGTGCTAGCCTTGCTCGGGCTGACGAGCGTCAAGACCCGCTGGCGCACCACCTGGGGCGCATCGCATTTGACCGCAGCGAAAATTTGATCGAGTTCAAGGGGCTTCCGAATAAACCGGATGACAGAATGACACTGGAAATCAGCAGCGGCTATGCCAGCGCGATAGGGACAAGAGCTTCCAATGAAGACTTCTGCGGCATCGTCACGCCGCAGGGTGTCGTGCTGGAAGCCAAGGGGGTGGTGGCCGCGCTTGCCGATGGCGTGGGC
>JABEVF010000026.1 GCA_013043965.1 Gallionella sp.
CAGGGGGTTGTCCGCGAAGAGGGCTTTCCAGCGCCGCGGGATCAATTGCCCGATGTCCTTGGACGGGTGCTGTCCCACCCGCTGCAGCACATCCACCAGATAGTCATAGGGATCGATGTCGTGCATCCGGCAGGTGGTGATCAGAGACCGGTAATCCCCCTGCTGGTTAAGGGCAGTTGGGGGCACCGAAAAATTCATCGGCGGCAGCAATTTCCTCAGAATCGCTTCCTTTCTCTCCACGGAATACCTCGCCATTTCATGTCAACTTTCCGCCCCACGGTCTTTATTTATGAAATTTCAAAACACACGACAAATATCCTGACACCGGGGGGGTTCGGGTGGCGACCATCGGTGCCTTCGCGTCGCGCCTGAGCTCGCGCTTCAAACCGGCTGTGCACGTCATCAGCGTGAGCGTCCCAGCCTTGAAGGAGACGCTGAACTGATGCGCCGTGCGAGAACGCATCTTGAAACAACGTATCGTTTAGGCCGCCAGGGGCTATGAACTTGTTCGGGTAGTCGAGACTTCGCGCCAACAGCTCGTCGTTAGCCACCGGTCCAGGCGAGTGCTCGGACACCTTCATCGTCTGCATCTCGCCATCCCTGTCCTTCGCCACAAGCTGCCCAGCGCGAGGTAGCGCTGACTCGCCATTGAGATCGAAAAAACTCATTGCTGAACCAATTAATCGGTCGCCAGAAATTCGTTAAACGCATGCGGCAGTCGTTCGCCGGGCACTTTCCATGTGCCAGAGAGATACTTTGTGCCATCGGTTCCTGCCCAAGTGTGTTCACCATCGACTTCAAAATCGATGCTGGCATAGTGCTGACCACGACGCCAGTAGGCGCCAATCGTTCCGTCATCCAGGAGCATCGGAGACGGCGCCGGCATGCATGTCAAAATCAGATTGGCTAAGCCCAATAGCGCGGCGTTCATCTGTTCTTCCGAAGGTACATTGATCGCGGAACCGACGCACGCTCGGTAGAGCATTACCGTTCTGAAGACGAGCTCGTACGAGTCGAAGTACTCCTGCGGAATCCGGGCGGGTGGCGCGACAACCAAGTGCGCATCCCCGGCTTCGAGGCGTGTCTGAGTACCGAAACTGGCCAGCCAGTCATTAACCTGAGTACGGATCTGCTCTAGGGGTGAGGCCAAATAATTGATCTCGGATATTGCCGCCTGGAGGTCTGCTGGAACGAAATAATCGGTATAATCGGTGCTGACGCACATCGTTAGTTGGGTGGTTGCCGATGGACTGCCGGCCGCTGGCAAAGCAGTCAAAAACGCATGATTCTTAGACAGAAACGAATTGCTGATCATTTGCCCTCCACCGTGCAGCCGATTGCCTCGAGGGCACCGTCGCTGAGGATCTCGTTAATCACGTTTTTGTTTACGTCATGCAAGTATTGCAGTATCTGGTCAATTTCACCCGAAGTGATGGGCTTTGGAGTCAGCCCATCGGCTAGGGTTGCAAATAGTCGGTGCTGCCCGCCGATGCGTGCGATGTGCGTGCCATTATTAATATTTCCTTAAATCATGACAACCGTCAGGATTCTCATGCGTTACATCTCTGGTGACATTAGAGGAGAATGTACGCATGGCACAAAGGCGACTGAGCGAAGCGACAAAGAAGCGTTTGCGAGCGGGCCGGATGCTGCAGGCGGGGAAAGATTGCGCCCAGGTAGCGTTGGCCGTTGGGGTGGCACGGCAAACCGTGTACACCTGGAAACGGTTATTCGATGAAGGCGGTATTGATGCACTGCGAGCCGTACCAGAGCGTGGGCGCCCGGCCCAACTGGACGAGCAGCAATTGGCTGCTGTACGTGCAGCCATCTTGCGAAGCCCAACCGAATATGGATTTGGCACTGAACTGTGGACACTCAAGCGCGTGGGCACCGTCATCGAACGTCTGCATGGTGTGCGCTTCGGGCAGACGCAGGTGTGGCGAATCCTGGGCAGATTGGGTTTTAGCCCCCAGAAGCCCGAAAAACGCGCTATCGAACGGGATGAAGATGCCGTGCGTGCCTGGAAGCGGCGCACTTGGCCAACGCTTAAAAAAAAGCCCAGCGAGAAGGACGCCTGATCGTCTTCATCGACGAGTCGGGCATCAGCGAGCGCCCCACGCGAGTACGTACCTGGGGTCTCAAAGGGCAGACCCCGGTTATCCAGTTTCATTTCAACTGGAATCATGTCTCGGTCATTGCGGGTCTGACACGCACCAACGGTATGTTCCGATTGCACGAAGGCGGCATCAGGAAGGAAGAGATCGTCGAATTCCTCAAAGCACTCAAGGATCACCTGAAACAACCGCTGCTCGTAATCCGGGATGGATTGAAGGCACATCGCAGTCGCCTGGTGCGCGAGTATCTGGACAGTCTGGAGGGGCATCTCCAAATCGCATTCCTGCCACCGTACGCACCCGACCTCAATCCGGTGGAATATTTGTGGGCCTGGCTCAAGCGTCATGCGCTGGCCAACTACTGCCCCGCCAATCTTTCCGGGTTGCACATCACCGCGCGCAACAAGCTCAAAAGTGCCCAGAAGCGGACTTCGATCATCGCCGCGTGCTGGAAACATGCTACCCTCTGGTGATGTCATGATTTATGGAAGTCTCAATAGAAATGAGCAGTTGATACATTGAGGCCGATTTCCTATGACCATCGACTGGCCCTTGCGGCCCAGCAAAAAATCAGCGAAACTCGCAGCTGTCTAACGGCAGCGGTTTCTTCGGAGATCGTTTTTCACCTGGGTAGTTAGCGCTACCCAGGTGAGTCCCGCCTATCTGGATCGACCCTTCGATTGATCCAAATTCTTTAACTGGTGTGCGCTTGTGGCCCTCCCAGTTGATTTTCAAAGTTCTTTCGGACTACGCCCTTTGCGCCTAGCAGGCCTGTAAGTGCGCGCCAGTTGTTTGTCTCGTAACGAACCCGCCCGGCAACGATAGCAGGATGAATCCGCAATTTGTCGGCAAGTGCAATCGCACTCGCAGCGCTGCCTGTGGTCTTTACGGGAGACTTTTCCCACTCGGCTGCCGGAATCAGCGCATCGCGCGCCCATTGGTCAGCTTCATGCTCTTCTTGACTCGATCGCGTTTTGTCGTCGAGATTGTCGGCAATGAACACATGCGTTCCCTTTAAATGCTTTTGCACGTGAACCAATTCGTGCATTAGCGCAAACCAAAAGTTATCCAGGCGATCGTGCCGAAGCGTCAACGCAACGATAGGAGCGCGGCCATCGAGCATGGCCGCGCCATCCAGATAGGTTTTCTTGTAGTGCGGCTCGATGACTAGTGCGATACCGTTGTCAGCCAAAAACTCTTGAGCCAAACGAGGGCCTTTCTCGAATCTGGACAGCTTGGCCAGATCGCGCAACCACTCGTCAGTGATGATGCCATCCTTGTATTGTGAGGACAGATTTATGGTGCGCGCCTTTTTCAGGACGCAAATGCGCCAAACAAGCAGCGCATATTCATTCATGACCCGGGACCCACTTTGGTGGAGCCGCGCACGCAGGAGGGCGGGGCGCCCCATATCGCCGAGCACGCCCCGCATGAATTTTCTGACCAGGTCTTCAGCGTATTCCTTGACCTGCTTGACCCCGCCTTTGAAGTCGGGGAAGTAGCCTCGCTCCCACATTTCCTGAACGGGAAACTTGGCATAGTTGTATTGGGGTTCTGAGGACAGATCGACGTCCGTATCATCGGAGTCACCAATGAGAACTCCCGCCGGAATATTCAGGCCCGTGTGCAGTTTTCGAATCATCGAAAGACTGAGTGGGCGCTTCCGCGAAATCACTTCCGACACCTTTGACAGTGAGCCGATATAGGGCACCAGGTCCTTCTTGCTCAACTGCTGCTGATCCATACGAAACAGAATCGCTTCAATCGGGTCCGGACACACCGGCGCGATCTTGCTGCGCTCGTAGGACTCGATTACTAGCGCAAGCAGCTCCAATTCAGCTTCTGCATTAGAGCCAGAGGCAAATTCCTCGTCCATCAGTGCGGACAGACGAGCGATCGCCGCGTCGTAATCGCGCTGCGTCTTAATAACTCGAACCTGCTGCTTCATGGTTATGCTCCTTTCCTC